>JBDHWI010000193.1:0-5742 GCA_039810125.1 Thermoflexales bacterium
GAATGAGTTGTCGTCCTCACCGTCGTCCTCGTCTTCCTCATCTTCCTCATCCTCTTCATCAATGTCGCCGCCGCCTAATCCCATCGTGATGGTAGTGGCCGGCAACGCCGGCGAGGTGCGCAAATCCCACATCGGCACCGGATCGGGGCGCACGTTGTTCAACATGCGCATGGCGACAGCTTCAGTGATCGGCGTGATGCAGTAGATCGCCCCACCCCCATAGAACTTGGTATAGGCGGACTCGTCGCCCTGCGCCGGCACATCGATCCGCAACAGCGGCGCGCCGAAATGCGTTTCCTCGCTGGCCTTGCCGACGATGCGCTGATGCCCCATCAACTCGACCAGCGCCCAGGATTCGAATGTTGTCGTCGTTGGTTGTTCTTGGTTACTCATGTGCTTTATTCCTTCGCCGGCGCGCCGGCGTTATTTACGATGTTTACTTCTGACAGGCTCAGCAACCCGTGACATTTCGACAATGTCCGACGGTGGCATATTGCCATCGGTCTCCAGCACCCACCGGAGCGTTAGCCGCACGATGTTGATCGTGTTTGCTGCATTCAGTGAGTTGGGCTGTTTCGCCATCTCGTTAAGGAGCCTGATTGCATTCGCGATTTCCGTTTGTGTTGCCTTCATCACTTACTCCGTGACCTATCCCGCATTTGTCTGCGCAGCTTCCATCACGCTCCAACTGAATGGAGTAATGATGACCATCACGACTCTATAGCCGGCGGCGCGAAGCTCGCTCCATTTCTGCTGAATTTCTTTTTCGGTTTGGATGATTGCGTCGCGTCGTCTCAAAAACAACTGCGTCGAGAATCCCGCGTGCGGCATCCACAATGCCCACATCACCTCTGGTTCGATCTTCTGTGTTTTGCTCATCACATCCTTCTAGTTCTCTTGCGATCACTGCCCAAAACAAACTTGCCGCACACTGGACACACATAGATCGCCAGCCGGCGGTTATCCCCGTGCGTCATGTCTACCCGCGCGGCCTGCGCATCCTCGCGCGTGGTGAAGTGCGTCTTGCGCTCGCAGTTCTCGGCGCGGCGCAGATCGCGAATGCGCTGGCGCAACTTCGGGTCGCGATACCGGCGCAGGGTCATCGCATCGCCTCGATAGCCTGCGCGAATGGCTCGCTGATGTGCGGCCATTTCTCCAGCCATGTGCGCACCTGCACGATGTCGTAGTTCGGCCACACATGTAGCGTGAACACGACAGGTTCTGACGCCGGCGCAGATGGGGCCGGCTGGCCGATGATGATGCGCATGAGTCGCGGCGCTTCGTTGTCGTCGAATGAGATCGGCTTGAGATTGCCGAATGGGACACACTCGGCTTTGATGAATGCGTGCGCGGCATCGCTGACGGCGTAGAGCATCAGGCAGCGCTCGCACTGCTCTGATGGCTCGACGATGAGTTCGTGTGTTGGTTGTGGTTTGTTCAATGTGCTCCTATGCAAACATTGCTGCTTGGCGTGGCGTCTCCAGCGACTTCTTCAGCACATCCAGCGCCTCACGCCCACTGAGACCGTGGGGATCGATGATGTTGACGCGAGTGATCTCGCGACCATCGCGCAACTGGCGGATGTAGCCAAGCTGCACCAGATACGGCTCGATCTCATCGCGCACGCGCTCGGACTCGACATCTGGCAGCATCGACAGCAGCCGGCGCTCGCCCACCGGCCCACCCTCTCGCGCCAGCACCTCCAGATATTGCAGGTCGTTCAACGTGAGTCCGTTGCGCGAGACGATGCCGCGCCCCAGCATGACGCGGCGCACGCAGTCATCGACATGGTCGCCCTCACTGATCGCGATCTCGTCACGCACGTCGCGCGCGATGTCGAGCGCGGTGCGAGGCACGCGCCGGCCACACATGGCGATGCGGGTGTGAATCTCCGCCGGCAGATCGGCGAAGCGACGCGCGACGATCTGCGCGACCTCCTCGACGGTGTAGCGCGAAAGCACGATCTCGGTGCAGCGCGAGCGGAAGGCGTCGTCCAGCTCGCTGGCCTTCGTGGTGGCGAAGATAAAAAACGCCTGTTTGAGCACGGCGACGAAGCGCCCATCGCGGCCCTTGATGACGGCGCTGCGGTCGTCGCTCTCCAGCGCCGTGAGCAGGGACTCTTGCGTGCGCAGGCCGAGCGTGTGCACCTCATCGATCATCACCGCGAACGGCGGATATTCCAGCACACGCATGCCGCTCTGCTCGCCGGTGTGCTTGGCGGTCTGGCCGACGGTGAACAACTTCTCGTCGATCATGTCGAACAGCTCTTCGCGGGTCTTTACGGCGTGGCCGTCGAGCCGGATGAATGGCACACCGAGTGCGCCGGCGACGCGCTTCGACAGATCCGTCTTGCCGGTGCTGGCCGGGCCGACCAGCAGAAATGTGCGGTCGAGATAGATCGGCTCGCGGCTGAGTGCGATGGCGAGTGAGCGTTTGACGGCATACACCGCGTTGCTCTGGCCGATGAAGCCGTCGAATGCTTTGTCGACAGTGTTGCGAATGTTGGTGGTGATGGCGGTCATCAGAACAAACTCTCCTGCTTGGCCGCTGGCTGCTCCGGCTCCATCTTCACAAGTTGCAAGCGGTGACCTACCCAACTGTTGATGCCAGGCTCGATCTCTGCCGGCGTGCTGCTGGACACGCGGTAACCCACGCGCTTGAGGTATGCGCGGAAGATGCCCATCTCGGCATCATCGGGCGCGCGGTTGATGCGCGTGATAGTGAGTTGCCGCGCGGCATCGTCGTAGTCGAGCCGCGCGCCCCGCTCCAGATGGTGCGGCGTGGCGCGTTTGCCGGCGATGATGTTGCTCAAAATGACTGCGAGTGGTTCCATGTTTTCGTGTTTGCGGGTAACCCGAAACGCTGTGTTGATGCGTTTCTGGTTACTATGAATTCCTGCAAATTCCTTGCAAAACCTACCTACCCACGACCTACCTACCTGCAAACCTACCTACCCAGGTAGGTTTTTTTGCCCCGTGCGCATCTGTATTTCGGTGGGGCGGTGGGGCGAATCACCCTGCCCTCACCCGCGCTGCACGGGCACGTTTGTGCTGATCGCCCTCTTGCGTGGCGTTTTGGGCAACGGCCTGCCCTGCCCATCCAGCCACAACCGCGTGATGCCCTGCCCTTTCTCCGGCTCGATCAGCCGGCGCGCTGCGAGCATGTTGAGCGCGCGTGTGATATCGTCGTTGCTGCGCAGCAAACCGCCTCGCGTAATCGGGATACGCTCCTTGATCTCATCCTGCGTTGGCGGGTTCACATCGCGGCACAAGCTGTAGATCTCGCCAGCCAGCCGACGCAGGCGCATGTCATACGCTTCTGCGCTCTCGTTGATGATGATGCGCTCGCGGGGTATGCCGATCTCGCGCGGCGCTGGCATCTCATCCTGCTCATCGTCACCGTCGAACGCTGGCGTCGACTCAATCTCTTCTCGCACGGGTTGTACGTCGATGCGCTCGTTGTTGACATACTGCGCCGGCGCGGATGGCTCAGGGATGCGCGGCGCAATGCGCCCGGGTAGCGGCGTGTAGATCGCGCGTTCCTTCGCTGCATACAGCGCACGCCGTGCGTTGATCTCCTCGATCTCAGCTTCGACGCGCTCAGCCTCTTTCTCCGCTTTGATGTTCTCGCGATAGTGATGCTGCGCGATGTCATTCGTGATGATGCTGATCACGATTGAGAATGTGACAATGATGCCCAGCGCGGCAACGATCCAATGAGCGCGGCGCAGCATCGGGTCTTCGCTCTCGGCGAAGAACAGGCCAATGCACAACGCAATCACCCCGCTGAGTACGATGCCCCAGAAGCCAACATGCAGCGCGGCGAGCCGGCCGTGCTTCAGCTTCTCAGTGAAATCGACCATCGTCGCTCCTATTGCCACGCCCCGGCAGAATCGTTTCGTGCCCGATCAGCAGGCGATACAGCGCGATGATGATCGCCAGCGCGCCGCCCAGTATCAGCACCACGAGCGGCCAGTCGTCATAGATCGTGGATGCCTTGCGCGCCGGCGCGGTTGGCGTTGGTGTGCTGATCGTTGTTACTGTCGGTTGCGATGTTGCACTGGCCTGCATCGTCGGCGTCGCGCTCGGTGCTGGTGTGATCGTGCTGGTTGACGTTGTCGTCGGCTGCGGCGTGACGGTCGATGTTGCTGTTGATTGTGGTGTGCTTGTGGCCGGCGGCGTGCTGGTAGGCGCGTTAGCCGTCGCGAGATCACTCGCCGCTGTGGCTTGCGCACGGGCGACCGTCAGCGTCGCGCGCGCATCTTGGGGCGTGAGCGTCTGCGCATCAACGCGCAACGGCGCGAATGCAAACATCACCACGAGAATCACCAGCATTAACTTCATTGGATGTGCAATGTCACTGACGCGGTGGCATGATCTGCGTGCCGGCGACGCCAGAAAGGATGTATCGAGCCTGCTCAGGTGTATATCCCTTATCGCACAGAATCTGAAAATCTTCGTCTCTGACGAATTGCCTTGGCGGCAGTTGCTGGTAGTAGTTGTGCGTGTTCAGCGTGAATGATTGCGGCACAGCGTTCTGCACGTTCTGCGCCGCATGTCGCCGGCCAAACGCATAGGCCGCGACGGTGGCACACGTCACGCCGGCCACCAGCAGCACAACAATCAGCACTGCGAGCATGATGCGGTCGCTGCTGTCGTCTTGCGCCTGCGCAGCAACGGGCGCGGGCTGCTGCACGATGATGACCTGTGGGACTGGCGGCGCAACGGTCGGTGCCGGCGTTGGCTCGCCGATGCGCGCATTGGCGCTGCACGCGCTCAGCACGAACGTCATGACGATCAAGACACAGCAGATTTGTTTCATTGCTCACTCTCCCATCGCCGGCATCACGCCGGCGCGAATTGCATACAACGATGCCAGCACGCGCGGGTTGCCGTTGCTCTCGCGCAGGCCGAGCCGGCGATAGATGCGCGCACAGCAGGCTGTCACCGATGGCGGCTTAACGCGAATCGCGCTGGCGATTTCTTTGTCGGTCATGCCAAGCGAGACCAGCCCCAGCACATGCAATTCACGCGGTGTTAATTCGTCCACCGGTTCGGTGTCGAATGCACGTTGAATCGCGAGATTGATCTGGTCGTTCATCACATCATGAATCCTTCAAGTTCATCACGCAGATCATCGCTTTCGTCAGGTGTCGCCGGTGTCTGCGCCGGTTGCCGGCCTTCGAGCGCATTGACGACCAGCCGGCCCTTGTTCGGGGCATGATCGATCAGGTCAATCAAGCGTTGATCGCGCACCGGGTGCAGCGACACTTTGATCACGCGCTTGACGAGTTGGACCGGCGACCGCTTGCGTCCCATGTCATTTGCTGGCCTGCATCAGGCCGAATTTGTAAAGGCCGCGTGACACCGACATGACGGGGTCGTCGACATCAACGAGCCGGCTGCCAAACAGATTGCTCAGCGCACCGCGCAAGATGATGGCACCGCCGCCGACCGCAATCACACGGTCGAAGCGTTGAGCCGCCTTGCCCCATTGCGACTCGATGCGCCCATGCACCTGGGCGCGCCACTTCGCCAACTCGGCATCATCGGTCAGCGAGCCATTGCGCAAGCGAATGTCGAGTTCACCGAGTGAGAAGAGCCGGCGGCGCTTGTCGTTCACCAATTCCAGATAGCGACGCACACCGATCTGCTCACCATCGACAAATCGCTCCAGCGCCTTGTTGTCTTTCAACACGACCAGTTCAATCGTGTTGAAACCAATGCTAACGATTGCAATCTC
>JBDHWI010000194.1:0-5728 GCA_039810125.1 Thermoflexales bacterium
CCCAAACGCAATCGCATCACTCAACGCCACGATGGCGGTGGGACGCGGTGATTGCCTCAGCACACTGCGCATCGCCTCATGCCCGCCGGCAACGCTGCATGCGCATTCCAGCACCTGCATGCCAGGGCTGTGCAGCGTCAACCCGCGTTCATTCAGCGCCCTGCAATAACCCTCGAAGCGATGCTTGAGCGTGCCGGTGTAATCTTCGATGCGGCCCGTGAGCGAGGCGAATGCCACGATGGCAATGTGACGATGTCCGCGATCCAGCACATGCTTGAGCGCAGCATATCCACCGCTGAAATCATCGATGCTGACTGAGGTGATGTTCGCCGGCGCATCCACATCCACCATCACGAAGGGAATCTGTCGCAACTTCAGGGCGCGCACAGCCTTGTCATCGGCCTCCAGACCGGTCACGATGCAACCATCCACCAGCGCAGCATAAGTAGCCTCCACCAGCGAGCCGCGCATCGGCGGCACCAGCATCAGCGACAGGCCCTCTTCATCGCACACTTCGCCGATGCCGCTGAGGAGTTCGGCAAAGAATGGATTGCTCATCACAGTGGGGATGTCTTGCGGCACCAGCACACCCAGCGCGTTGGTGCGGCGCGTATTCAGGCTGCGCGCGATGGGGTTTGGGGTGTAGCCAAGTTGGCGCGCGATGTCCAGAATGTGACGCGCCGTTTTTTCCGAAAGCCGGCCTGGCATGTTGAACGCAAACGACACGGCGGTCTTTGACACGCCGGCTTCGCGCGCGATATCGCTGATGGTGACTTTGCGGCCGACGCCATTCGCCTTTTGCTCACGCGGCCGATTTTCGCCGGCGTGCATTGGGTCCGCGTCTTGCTTCGTCAAGATTCTTGCACCTGCAAAAGGTTCCGACAAGGATGAACGTTAACCAGTTTATCACCGAGTCCAGCCTTGCGCATTCAGTACAATGCCGGCATGGATTGGGGACGGTTGATCGAGCGCAAATTGCAAGAGGCGCGTGACGCCGGCGCGTTCGATGCGCTCTCGCGCAAAGGTCAGATCGATCTGGATAATGACACGCATGTGCCAGAAGAAGACCGCCTGGCGATGCGCCTCTTGAAGAACAACAACCTGGCGCCCGCGTGGATCGAGGACGACAAGGCGCTGCGCGAGAAACTCTTTGCTGCGCGCGCGAACATCGCCCGCGCCCATGCCCGCCGGCTCACACGATTGTCAAAAGCTCAGACCGCCAGTGAGCGCATGGACATCGAGGATGAATGGAAATGCGCCTGGGATCGATTCACGCGCAACATCGAAGAGATCAACAAGGACATCTTCGACTTCAACCTGCGCGCGCCGGCGACATCGGTGCAGCGCCTGCCGCTGCGGCTGAGTGAAGAGATGGCGAGGCTGAAGCGCGAGGCCGGTGAGGGACTTTCGGGATAACCGCTCGCAAAGGCGCCGGGCATTTCTTGGCAACCTGGCGCCCTTGCGCAGAATTCTGCTAAATGTGCTCGAACCTTTCCACGTTCAGCACGAACACAGTTGCCCCACCCACTTCCACATCGATGACCTGCGCGTTCAGCGCGCCCGGCACCTCGCGCGGCACGCTGATGTAAGACGTGCGCCGGCGCGCAGTGTGCTGCAACGTCTTCAGCACATCATCCACTTTTTCATCAGGCACGCCGAGCAACAGGGTGGCGTTTTCGCGGCGCAACCATGCGCCTTGTGTGGCGATGCGCGTCACGCGATGACCGGCTTCGATCAACGACTGCGTCACCTTCGATGCATCATCTGCCTGCACTACAGCCAAAATCATCTTCATGGATCGTCCTCCAAATGGCTAGTCTCGTGTCAAAACCCAACAGGCTTCAAATCACTGGGTGGGCATTGTAGCCCGTGGATAGCTTCCAAGCACGCGCAGGATGGTTGCAAACTCGCGCAGGTGTTCGATGGCACGCCGGCAATTCTCCTCTGCAACATCGCCGGCGAAATCGAGATAAAACAGATAGTGCCACGGCGAGCCTTGCAGCGGCCGCGATTCGATCTTGGTCAAGTCGATGTTGCGCAGCGCAAACACCGCCAACGCCTTGAACAGCGCGCCTGGCTCATTGCGCAGGGCAAAGACGATGGAGGTCTTCGTCCCAATTGCCGGCCCCTCCCCAATGGGAACCTGGCGTGCAGCGGAGGCAAGCACCACAAACCGCGTGTAGTTCGTAGGATCGTCTTCGATGCCTTCGATCAAAATCGGCAAGCCGTACAGTTCGCGCGCGCGAATGCCGGCGATGGCCGCTGTGTCACGGCGCTGCTCTTCGGCCAGCATTTTTACGCTGCCGGCGGTGTCATACACCTGCTCGCGCTCCGCATCCGGCAGCAGCTTGTTGAGCGAGCGTTCGGTTTGCGCCAGCGCCTGCCAGTGCGACATGACGCGCTTGATGTCACCCAACTGCACGCCGGGCAACGTGTAGAGGTACCAGCGAATGCGCACGATCGCCTCGCCCACGATATGCAGTTCATGCCGCATAAACAGGTCGTAGTTGCGATGCACGCTTCCACCGAGTGAATTCTCAACCGGCACAATGCCATAGTCGCATTTGCCGGCGGCCACATCGTCGAACACATCATCAAACGAAGGTCGTGGGATGGGTTGCGCCTGCCGGCCAAAGAAGTCGAATGCAGCCTGCTCGCTATATGCGCCGGGCACACCTTGAAATGCAACGGTGGTCATGGAGGCGGGTTATAGCATGGCCGGCGAATCTGAGCTTGCTCTCGCCTTGCTCTCAGGCACAATCTTTAGCATCGACTAGCATCAACATATCTGTATTGTGCATTTGGGAGGATACGCATGTTCGGATCGAAGCGATTGCTTTTTGCATGCATCGCGCTGCTCGCCGGCACAGCCTGCCGGACTTCAGCGCCGACTGTCGCGCCAACTGCGGTGCCGACTACCGCCGCAGCGGTCACGCCACAGGTGACTTTTGCAGCAACACCAACGCTGGTTGCAGTTGAGCCAACCGCCGAATCACCCACCGAGACTCCGCCTGCCACTCAAACCGCCACAAGCGAAGCCACGACATCGCCTACTACAACGCCAATCGCAGATGTTGCGCTTGAGCCGGCGCTGCAATTGTTCGTCGATGGCCTTGAGCGACCAACCTTTCTCACCCACGCCGGCGACGGCAGTGGACTGCTCTACGTGACAGAGCAAGCTGGCCGCATCCGCATCATCCGCAATGGCGTACTGGACGAAGCGACCTTCCTCGATATCGAAGACAAGGTGGGCAGCAGCGGCAACGAGCAAGGCTTGCTCAGCGTCGCCTTCGCACCAGATTTCCAGCAATCACGCAAGGTGTTTGTGAACTACACCGATCACAGCGGCGATACGATCGTCGCCGGCTTCCTTGCCAGCGCCGACGGTCTGAGCGCCGACCCGGGCAGCGAGTGGCAGGTGATCAAGATCGGCCAGCCGTATGCCAACCACAACGGCGGCCAATTGCAGTTCGGGCCAGATGGCATGTTGTACATCGGCATGGGTGACGGCGGCAGTCAGGGTGATCCGCAGCATCACGCCCAGGATGTGACATCGTTGCTCGGCAAGATGCTGCGCATCGATGTGTCACAGTCAACAAAGGACGCGCCGTATGCGACGCCGGCGGGCAACCCCAACTTCGGGGCAGATGCCAAACCGGAAATCTGGTCGGTCGGGCTGCGCAATCCGTGGCGCTTCAGCTTCGATCGCGCCACGGGCGATTTGTTCATCGCCGACGTCGGTCAAAATAAGATCGAGGAGATCAACTTTCAGCCGGCCTCCAGCCAGGGCAGCGAGAATTGGGGTTGGAACTTGCGTGAGGGAACCGAGGAATACGCCGGCGCAAAGACCGACGCGATGACTGATCCCATCCAGGAATACTGGCATGGTGAGGATGGTTGTTCGGTGACCGGCGGCTATGTATATCGCGGCGTCTCCGTGCCGACGCTGGTTGGTGCTTATATCTATGGCGATTACTGCTCGGGTCGCATCTGGAGCCTGCGTGCCGGCGCGGATGGAACGTGGAGCAATGATCTGCTCTTCAGCACTGAATACAGCATCACGTCATTTGGCGAAGACGCGCAGGGTGAACTGTATGTGCTGGATCGCGCCGGCGGCATCTACAAACTCACGGCAGCAGCACGCTCACAAAATTGAACAGGAAATGCACCATGATGCATACCGTGAGCGAGGTGCGCTGACGCAGCACACCCAGCACAGCGCCGATCACCAGCACCAGCAAGGTCGCCGGCGTCACGCCATATTGCACATGAAATGAGGCAAACAGCAACGCGGCCAGCGGCAGCCCCATGCGCGGCTGATACGCACCGCGAAAGAACGTCTCCTCGCCAATGGCTGCCGACAGGCCAATCGCCAATGCGCCAGGGACGCCGTTAAGATTGCCTGTCATCACTTTCAGCACGCCGCCCACTTCCTTCAGGCTGTTCGGGTCAATGGCTTGCCAAACCACATTGGTCAGAAAACTAAACGCGAGCAATCCGGCCGTTGCGCCAAGCGCAATGCCGGCCTGTCGGAGATTCGGCAGCGTCAGTCCCAGCCGCTGCAATGTTTGCCGTTGATCGCGACGAATATACAATCCCACTCCAAGCAGGGCAGCAATGACCAGCGTGAGCAATGGAAACACCAGCACGTCGAGATAGCTCTGCTGAAGCTGCCCTGAAATTTGCTCATTCACGGCAGCGGCAAAAAACAAAGGGCTAAGCGCAGCCATTTGAAACAGGTTGATGCCGAAGGCCGCGCTCGTCATCGACAAGGCTGTTGCATGAACAGCGCTGCCGGCGTCGATGGGCAACACGCGGGCAAGCAAACTGCGGATTTGCGGCAACAACACGACGATGGCAACAATCGCAAAGAAAATCAGGAGCAGGCCGGCGATGTCAAGCCGAGCTCGATGCAATTGCTCAATATTCAGCCCGGGGTTTTGCTCAGCTAATTGATTCAGGACAGCGGGATTTGAAAGCGCAGCGCCGGCGACGAGGCTAAAGAAGCCCACCAGCGCGAGGATGCCGTTCAACAGCACGAGATAGACATAGGCAAACAGCCGCACGCTGCGCTCCCGCTCGCCAATGTTAGCAAGCAGGATTGGCAACAAGAACGGGAGCATGAGCAGCAATGTGGCAATGGCATTCATCACAGCGATTATAGGGAGTTAGGCCGCCATCAGCGTGTCGCAGCACTGCACACGTTCAGTTTCCACAGGAAGGAGACATGAACCGCGCACTCGCATACATCACCATCATCGCAGCCATTGTTTTCTCGATAGCTGTTCTTTCGCTTCTTTTCCTGGCTCCGGAAGTAGATCCGATGCACTCAGGGATTAGCTTCTACGCGCTCACTAGATACGCGCCAGTTATCAACCTCGGCCTCGCGCTTGTCGGCATCGCTGGTATCTGCCTTGGGATTGCTCTATGGCCGCACACCCCTACCGTTGGTGGCCGCGTCGGCATCGTCCTTCTGTTGATTTGGGGTAGTGCCTCGATCCTGGCCGGGGCCTTCCCACTCGATACTCCTGGTGCACCACCCACCACTTCGGGTTCAATCCACAACACAGCCGGGATGAACTTCCTCCTTATCTTCCCCGCCGCACTCCTGATTGAGTTAAGCCGATCCTCACTTCCTACTTCTGAAAGACGCTCGTCCGGATACTGGCTCGCATGGCTCCTTCTCATTGTCGCTATCCTTCTCTTCACTTTCAATGGCCCTTTGGCC
>JBDHWI010000195.1:0-5667 GCA_039810125.1 Thermoflexales bacterium
CACCGCTTCTGTCCAAAAGCGATCCGCGTGATTGACAACCTCGAAGCGTGGTGACCAGAACTGCCAGACGCTATGATGGCCGTAGGTGACGCCGCATGCGCCGGCGAATACCGAACGATACAGCTGCTTGCGCACGTCATGATCGCGGAAGTAGCCATTGGCTGGGTCGTAATGCGGCCATGGATTCACGGGATGGTCTTCGTAATTCGGCTCGCCGTCCAGTGTAGGCTTCGTCGGCGTCATCGCGTAGTCCTCAGCCACCCAGTTCCACACCGGCACATCATGCCCGCTGCCGTGACCCGATTGCATCATGTTCATATCCAGCCACGGCTCATCGTGAAGGTGCTTTGCGGTGCGGCTGTCTTCGCCGCCGCATGGATGATAGGTTGTGAGCAAGTGTCTGCCTGCGCCCTCGTCCAATCCCTGTGACATGGCGCGCCACAGCGCGGTGTAATCGTCCTGCTCTTTCCAGATCGCTGGCCGGTCGCCGCCCAGAATCCACACGATGTTGTTGCGCTCAGCGTGGCGCCGGCCCAGCAGATAGCCATAGGCATAGGCGTTGTCCTCGTTGAACACGACCGGGCCATCCCCCCACGCGTCTTTCACCACCTTGTCGCCCCAGGTTGGCAGCAGGCCGATGAACAATCCCTTGGCAGCGGCGCGCTCGATGATCCAATCAACATGATCAAAGTAGAGGTCGTTCAACTGGGTCGGATCGAGATCGTTGAGCGGCAGGTGGCCGTAGGCATTCGGGCGGGTCAGCCCGCCGAACTCGGCCAGCGCCACGGCCTGGATGAGCGTGAAGCCTTGCGCTCGGCGTTTCTCCAAATACCAATCTGCCTCTTCACGCGACAGGCGGTGGAAGAGTTCCCAGGCCGTGTCGCCCAGCCAGAAGAAGGGCGTGCCGTCGGCATGCTGCAAAAAGCGCTGGTTGTCTGAAACGCGCAGCGCACCGTGCTTGAGGTCGATTGAAGATCCGTTCCACATGATGAAGATTTGAGAGTCGAGAATCAAGATGAGGTGCGACTTCGGCCCTGACTCTCTCCAGCCAATTTTTGCACCACATCAGCCAGCGCTGCCGGCCCGCCCACGTTGCCGGGGAAGACGATGTAGATGGAGCCCGGGTAGCGTGATTCTGGCCCCAGCAACCACACCGGCACGCCGGCGTGAATTTGCCCCAACACCGCCGCGCGCCGCACCCTCAGCGCCTTTGTTGCCACATCGCTGCTGGTGATGCCGCCTTTCGCCAGCACGTAGCGTGGCTGCGCTGTGATGCCGCTGACGATGGCTGTCAGGCCGGCAGACACGCGCTCGCCGATGGCGAGGCTGGCGCGCGCGTCATCGCTTGTGATGAGTGTGCGGCTGGTGTAGATGACCGCATCGTGGCCGCCGGCGATGAGAGCGCTCGCCTGTTGCGCTATTCGCGCAACCTCGCTGGCCTGCAACGCATCATCCAGCAGCGCTTTCACGTTCACTTCGATGGCATGCGCGCCGGCGTCGAGCAATGCCTGCATCTGCTCGGTCGTCTTTGGCACATATGAGCCGACGACGATGAGGCCGCCGTTGGGCGAGCCGCTGTTTGTCGCCACGCGGAGATCGTGATTCGTCAACGGCGCCTTCGCTGCGATGCCGGCGCGCGCCCGCGCAAACGATGCCGCCGAGCGGAATGCAAATTGCGCGCCATGCTCTTCGGCGATGAGCGACGCCAGCGCCACCACTTCCAGATCGCGCTCGCTGGCGGCATTCACGATGCAAGCCTGGCCGGCGCGCAATGCCATCAGCCTGGCAGCCACAACTTGCGGCCCGCCGGCGCGAATGTCATCCAGGCAAATGCTCAACACCTCGCCGGCCTTGATTGTGCCGCGTGTTTTTTCTTCCACCCACGCGCGCAGGTTGGATGCACGATAGCCAAAGGCCGCGTCTTTTGCGAATTCGGTTTCGCCTGCCGGCATCAATGTCTCGCCCTGCGCCACGTAATGCACATCGTCGATGGTGTAGCGACCGCCGGCCAGAAATGCCGGCGCGACGAGATAGGGCGGCACGTTGCCATGCACCTGCCGTGCAAGCGCATCCACTTCGCTGGGGAAGTGCCCGCGCAGGGTTGAATCGCTGCGACTGATGAGCGCGATGCTGCGGGAAGCGCCGCCTTGCGCGTTTTGGTTGATGCGCGATTGCGCAGCCATCACGTTGCGGCCGATCTCGGCGCTCAGCGCCTGCGCTTTTTCAACTGGCATTGCGCGGCTGTTGGTTAGGATGTAGAACGCCGGCAGATCGCTCTCCAACTCCGCTTGCAATGATTCGACGCGCCACTCGGTCAGCACAGGGATGCCATGCACCGACTGCGTGCCGGTCGGGTCGTCGTCCAGCACGATGACCTTTTGGTGGGATGCGGCAAGCCGGCGTTGAATCTCCGGCAATACGTCGTGCGGCCACTCTGCCGGCAACGTGGCAAGCACGGCTGCGAGTTTGGACATGAGGGAGACAGGCAAAAAAGTGATGCGTGATGCGCGAAACGTCAGCCGACATCTCCCGCATCACGCATCTTCACTCCTGAATTACCACCCTTACAACTCCACCTTTATCGTCACAATCTTGAATGGTGTCACGTCAAAGGTTGCACCGTTCTTCCAGGTCAGGGATGCCTCATTCTCCTCAAGCCCATTGCACAGCCAGGCGCGTTTGATCGGCAGGTCGCTCATCAAGGTGGCCTGTCCGCGCCCGCCATGCGCCTCATACATGCGCACGATGATCGCATTGCTGTCTTCGGCCTTCTTCACAGTCTCGATCATCATGTTGGGTTCATCCACTTCGAACAGGGTGATGTCGCGTGGCGAGAGTCCCGTTTCGCTAACGAGCAGCGGCATGTTGTAGGCGTAGGCCATCTCGTTCACGCCGGCTTCCTGATGCGTGCCGGCGTGCGGCATCAGCGCATAGCGGAATTCATGCCTGCCCATGTCTGCTTCAGGGTCAGGAGACTTCGGTGAGCGCAGCAGCGACAGGCGCATCACGTTGCCATGCGTGGCATAGCCATATTTGCAGTCGTTCATCAGCGCCACACCAAAGCCATTCTCCGAGAGGTCGGCCCACTTGTGCGCGCACACCTCGAACATCGCAACCTCGTGCGAGGTGTTGAAGTGGGTGGGGCGCTGCAGGTGGCCGAACTGAACGTCGTAGGTCGCTTCGTTGGCGCGCACATTCAGCGGGAACTCGACCTTCAGGAAGGTGCGGCTCTCGTGCCAGTCAACTGAATTGGCGAAGTCTACCCAGCTGGATGTGGCATCGAGATACACCATTTGTCGCAGCGTGCTGTGCGGCGAGAGTTGATAGACGAACTCGATTGCAGCGCGCAATGGGCCGCGCTCAACCAGCTTTGCGCTGACTGCGCCGGCGGCATTCCGGCGCTTTTCCAGGTGGAACACATCCACATCCCACGCCTCCCAGTCCATTGGATGATCGTCGAACAGCACGAACTGGTTGGCGCGCTCACCCTCGGCAATGGCCTCGCGGTCGATGCCTTTGTGAACAAGGCTGACCAGTGCGCCGTCGTCGGTGAAGACGGCGCGCACAAAGTCGTTTTCAAGCGTGAAGCTGCCATCGCTGCGGCGCGCCCTCACTGGCCCCAATTCGCCGCTGCGCGCATGGCACGCTTCGTAATCCTCCACATGCACGCCCATGCTGTTGGCGCAGGCGATCCCGAGTGGCTTCTTGCTGGCGGTGTGTTGCCTGGCGTCGGTTGCGCCTTCCGGCAACTCCACCACCTCGCAGCGCGGGAAGCCGGCGGTGTTGATCGTCATCAAGTTCTTCGCGCCCTTCTTTGCAGCGCCTAGCGCCGTTTCAAGCGCGCGCACCGATTCGTCGCGCAGCAATGATGCCTGCGGGATCAGCGCGGCGAATTCCGCGTGTGAGTCCTCATATACCGCGTGAATGGACGAGCCGGGGATGATGTCGTGGAACTGGTTGACCAGCACAGTCTTCCACATCGCGTCGAGTTGCTCCGCCGGATATGTGAACCCGCCCTGGCGCTTGCCCTTGGCGGCTTTCTTCTGCAGCGCGGTTGCTGCCACCGCGATCAACTCAATGTCGTGCAGCAGCAGTTCGCTCTTGCGGTTGTTGCGCTTGGTGCGCGCCTGTGTGGTGTAGGTGCCGCGGTGCAACTCAAAATACAACTCGCCGACGACGGTGTTGAGGTCTTGTGCGTCCGCCATCAACCGCGCAAAAAAATCGGCCGATGAGCGCATCGCAACCTTCGGCAGACCATCCACGTCGCGCATTCGCGCGATGCGCTCCAGCATCTCCATCGTCGGCCCGCCGCCGCCGTCGCCATAGCCGAACAGCGCATAGCTCTCGTTGGAGCGCTCAAGGTCTTTGTAGTTGCTGACGTTGTAGAGCATCTGATCGACCGTCATCATCGCGTTGTAGGTGTCTGACGGCGGGAAGTGCGTCAGCAGGCGCGTGCCATCCAACCCTTCCCAGTAGAAGGTGTGATGCTGCGGCTTGTTGATCTGGTTCCAACTCAACTTCTGGGTGAGGAAATACTCTGCGCCGCCGAGCTTGGAGATTTGCGGCAGTTGCGCGCAATAGCCGAATACGTCGGGGATCCAGATCTCGCGACAGGTGATGCCGTATTCCTGCTGGAAGAAGCGCTGGCCGTGGAGGAGTTGACGGATGAGTGATTCCCCGCTTGGCACGTTCGTGTCTGGCTCCACCCACATGCCGCCGACCGGCACGATGCGACCTTCCTTGATGCGCTGCTTCATTCGCGCATACATCTCCGGCTGCATCTCCTTCACCCAGGCGTGCTGCACTGCCTGCGAGAATGAGTAGACATAGTCGGGATAGTCGTCCATCAAGGTCAGCGTGTTGCTGACAGTGCGAATGACCTTGCGGCGCGTTTCGGCCAGCGGCCACAGCCAGGCGGTGTCGATGTGGGCATGGCCGATGGCGCTGAGGTTGTGCTGTGCATCGCCGTTTTTCATCGCGAGGAATTTCTTCGCGATCTTGCGCGCCTCTGCCCAGGTCTTGCGCTTGTCGAGGTCGATGCAGTTCACCATCTGGTTGGCGGCGAAGAGCGCCTGCCGGCCGCGCACGGAATTCGCCGGCATCTCCTGCGCCATCTCCTGGATGATCGTGTAGTCCCACAGCAAATCCCACAGTTCACGGTCGAACAGCGCAATTTCGGCCTGCCGCAGCCAGCCGATGAACTGTGTCTCCTGCACGCTGCCCATCTCGTTGAACCCGAAGAGATGGTTGACTGCCAACTCAATCACGATTGAGAGCGGCTTATCGGTCTGTGGCAACCGCCACTCGCCACGAATGGGCCGGCGGCTATAGTCCATGCCGGTGAGCGCCTGCACTGGCTGCCCATCGAGCCAGATCTGCGCCTCGGAGAAGCTGTCCCACAGCAAATGCACTTCCTTGCCGCGCCACGCCGCCGGCACATCGATGTCGACCTTGAACCAGTGTGTGCTCCAGGGCGGTCCAAATTTTTCGCCCACTGCCGCCGGCCGGAACTCGCCCTGCATTGCTTCGGCGAATGAGATGCGGCCGGTCGGGCCATGAACCGCAAGCGAGACGGGCGCGCGCTCGGTGTAGAGCCGTTGACGGATTTGTGAGCTGAATTGCTTCAACCTCTTTTTGGTGATGTCGTAGTGTTTCAACATGATTGAC
>JBDHWI010000196.1:0-5663 GCA_039810125.1 Thermoflexales bacterium
CAGCACAAACGAAGACTTCGGGAACTGGTTAAAACAAATCCGAGAGAGCGAGGGATGGAGCCAAGAAGAATTGGCAAATCGGATGGGAATAGCACGGTCTTACCTGAGCAGAGTAGAAACAGGTGATCGTCCGCCAACCGAGCCGTTTTGCATCGCGTTGTCAACGGTGTTTGAGTTTCCGATTTACACGGTGTTAGTGAAAGCCGGCTTGGTTGAAGAGTCGAAAGAATTGGCAGAAGCCAATGCACCGAAAAAGCCCAATGAAACGGAGAATAGCGATGTCTGGGAGTTCAAGCGGCGGATTGCGAAGATCAAAAACAAAGAGGAGCGCGAGCGGGTCCTCGACGACATCTGGGCATTGCTCGAATTGGCCGCCCGACGCAGCGCGCGACATGCGAATCGCGCAGAAGGTGTCGCGGATCGTGAAAACGGCAAGGGCGGACGATCTGCTGCCGCTGATCAATCTGATACTGGACGGGCACGCCTGCCACATTGACGGAGAAGGCCGGATGTGGGTGAAACTGGAGACAAACAAGGAGTCGCAAAGCGCGGCTCCTTTTTGATTTTTCTCGCTGCAACTTTTGAATGAGTTGCTGTTGTCAGATTCGGAATACTGGCAAGCCTGCAACGATGTTTTGTTGTGCTGCATCAGTGTCAGGCTTGCTGAAGGGGGATACATGGAAGCATCTGAATATCTATCAAAGGCACTCGCGCAGTTTGAAGAACTCTTTCCGGGCGGGCACGTGACGCTCACGTTTAGCAGCGCTGCCGAGGTGAAGTTGATCAAATCGCGCTTCAACCAAAGCAAAAAAGAGCTTAAGCAGATCAAGCGAGAGATATCGCAGGAACTGCAGGCGATCAATGCGACCTATGCTGACAAGCGCGCAAACCATGTCGCTCACGACATCGGTCATGCATTCGCGGCTTCGCTCTTTGGGGGCAAGAGCAAATCGAAAGGACTTGCTCAGCGCAACAATCTGCTGAAGAAAGAGCAACTGGCGAAGCGATCACCCTATGAGAAAGCCGCGCGGCAGATAGACGACATGGTTTTGCAGATCGATCAAGCGATCCTCAAGATCGATGCTGAGTGGCTTGCCGTGCTGCAACGCCGGCAGGCTGAATGAGGCGTGAGTGCGAAGGTTGCATATCTAGCAACGGTTAGTAAAGGAGAACATCGTGACAATCCCAAACAAGGTGAGAGATCGGCTAGTGGCCGGCATCAAACGCTTTCAGCCGATTCTGGCGAATGCCAAAGCGCGCGACATCAACGAAACCGACACCGTGACCATCGTCAAGGACCTGCTGGCGGAAATTTTCGGGTTTGATAAGTATGCGGAGATCACGTCCGAATACGCCATTCGCGGCACCTATGTCGATCTGGCGATCAAATTGGCCGGCACGCTGGAGATGTTGATTGAGGTCAAGGCCATCGGGTTGGAAGCGAAGGATGCCCACATCAAGCAGGCCGTGGACTACGCGGCGAATCAGGGCGTGGAGTGGGTGTTGTTGACCAACGGCGCGGTGTGGCAGGTGTATCGCGTGTCGTTCAAGCAGCCCATCGAACACGAGTTGGTGGTGCGGCTGGATTTGCTCAACATCAACCCGAAAGACGATGACGACCTGGACGCGCTCTACCTGATGTGCAAAGAGGGCATCATGAAGTCGATGCTGGGTGAGTATCACGCCCAGCGCCAGGCGCTGAGCCGATATTTCATCAGCGCGATGGTGCAGACGGATGCGGTGCTGGATGTGATCCGGCGCGAGCTGCGGCGCATCTCACCGGATGTGAAGATCACGAATGAGCAGATTTGCGATGTGCTGCTGCAGGAAGTGCTGAAGCGCGACGTGGTCGAGGGTGACAAGGCGGACGAGGCGCGGCGCAAGATCAGCCGGAATGTGGCGAGGCAGCAGCGCCGGCAGGCGCGCGAGAACGGCAATGGTGGGGGTGATGTGGCGGCGGATGAGGGCGCGGTGCCGGCGGGCGAGTCTGCGGATGCGTGATGCTGTGCGACTATCGTTTGAGGAGCGATTCCATGAAATACATTCTCGCGATTTTTCTTCCACCTGTGGCCGTGCTGATGTGTGGCAAGCCCGGCGCGGCACTACTCAACCTGCTTTTGTGTGTTTTGCTGTGGATTCCGGGCGTCATTCATGCGTTCATCGTGATCAGCCAGACCGAGAACGATAAGCGCACTGAGAAGATCATGAAGAAGGTTGCTGCTGAACAGGACAAGTAGCAGCCAGTTCGTTCTGTGTATGCACAACAAACGGTTGATTGTGTTGTGGGTGAGTGAACCCTAATTGAGTTCGGGGGATTAAATGCCAATCAAAGACGGTGTAGGTGAAGGGCCGGCAACGCATCGCAAATTGCGCGACTTTCAAAAAATCATAGAGATGCATTTGAAGATCACGCATGCTGTGATTGGAAGAACAAGCGCACCGAGAATATATCGCTACATCGATCTCACCGCCGGCAAGGGATTTGCGCTCAATCCACCACAACATGGGTGTGCGGCGTTGTTTGTCGACGCCATCGAAAGGATATTCCACGACAAATTGCGCTACCGCGCAGATTTCATTGATGGGGATGAAGAGTGCGTTGAGTCACTGCAAAGTTGGTTGGGGCCATTGGCCGATCAATATCACTGCGATAAAAGTCAGTGGTGGTTTCACACGGGTGAATATCAGGATATTGGCCCGCAAGTCGCTCGTTTGAACCCTAATCACGCTTACGGGATAGTGTTTGTCGATCCTAATGGCGATGCCCCTGACATAGAAACGCTCGCTGCGATTGCAGATATCCGCCCTCGAATGGAGATATTGATGTACGTCGCCACTACCAATCTCAAACGAGCGCCCGAAGCGCCACTCTTTGCCGATTACTTCGAGCGTATCCACAAAAAGAATTGGCTCATTCGCGAGAAGCTGCAAGGCGATCCACTCGGATGGACATTCGTTTTGGGCAGTAACGCCGCCGATCTTTTTGACAACTACAAAAGCATTGGTTTCTACAAAGTGACCGATCCCCGGGTGCAGCAGTCGTTTCAGATGTTTAGCAAGACCAAAGAAGAACTGCGAGATGAGTTGCAGGGAAGATTATTCGATTGATTTCGCGGTAACGTCTTGTTTCCTGAGCGGGAAACTGTTACTATCTTCTCGACATGGGGCAAAACACATCAATCGAGTGGACGGATCACACGTTTAACCCGTGGTGGGGTTGCGTGAAAGTTTCACCTGGCTGCGCGAACTGCTATGCAGAGACGTGGGCCAAGCGATATGGCAACGATCTGTGGGGGAAGAATGCTCCTCGCAAAACATTCAGCGATTCGCATTGGTCTGAGCCTGTCAAGTGGAACACACAAGCTGCTGCTGATGGTAAAAGACGGCGCGTGTTTTGTGCGTCGATGTCTGATGTGTTTGAAGATCATCCTGCCGTTGCCGGCGAGCGCGAACGGTTGTGGACGTTGATTGGCAAAACGCCGGCACTCGATTGGCTGCTGCTCACGAAGCGCCCCGAGAACATGTTGCGCTTTGCGCCATGGGTCGAGACGTGGCCTGAGAACGTTTGGGCGATGACCAGCGTTGAGAATCAGACCGTGGCTGCCCAGCGCATTCCTGTGTTGTTGGATGTGCCGGCGCACATTCGTGGTTTGTCGGTTGAGCCATTGCTTGGACCTCTCGATCTCACGCGCTGGCTTCACGGCATTCATTGGGTGATTGTGGGTGGCGAAAGTGGCCCCAGCGCACGCCCGATGCATCCGGCATGGGTGACGCGCATTCAGCGCGATTGTCGGGAAGCGGGCGTTGCGTTCTTCTTCAAACAGTGGGGCGCGTGGTCGCCGCTGCGCATGGAAGTCGATCTGGCGGTTGCGCCAGAATCATTCATGGTGAAGGTGGGGAAGGGAAATGCGGGAAGGACGCTGCATGGCAGGACATGGGATGAATTGCCGCGAGCAGGCAGAGCGCGCCGGCCACGTATTGACACTTTGACTCCGCTGCCTGCCATCGAAGCCGGGTAGTCCTTTTGATACAACACAAACGCCGGCATTTAGCCGGCGTTTATGGTTTTCGCGCTTGATCTTCGTCACCGTCGCTTCATCGCCCAGGTCGGATGACCTGCATCCCTTCGGTCGATGCAGCGGCGTTGAGTTCATCGTCGGCGCAAACGAATACCATCTCGGAATCGCGCGCGAGGATGCGCAGCGCGGCGGCAAGCTGAAGCGAATCGCAACCGCGCAGACGATGCCGGCGCACAGCACGAGCCGCCTCATCCGCCAGCGCGTCGTCGAACGATGACAGGCTGAACAGCATCGCGATGTCGCGCTCGAAGCGCACGAGCAACGTGTTGCTCGCGCCGGCGTCCTGCACGCGCCGCACGATGGCCGCCGGCACTTCTGCAAGCGCGAGACGGGATGCGATGTGCGAATCGTTTTCGCCGGCGAGCAAGTCAGCAACACGCGCCGAGCCATCCTCGGCAAAGTAGCGCTTGACGAGTGCGCTGGTGTCCCAGAAGAAGACCATCAGCGCCGCTCCCGAATGATCATTTCTGAAACCGGCTCGCCTTCGACCTTGATGGGCGTGAAAGGTTCGAGCTTGCCGGGGGTGGGTGGGCGCGTGATGATGCCGAGCTGCTCCAACTCCTGAAGCTTGGCTTCGGTCTTGTCGGCCTCGCGCGCCTGCTCAGTTTCGGGTTTGACCATGACGACGGCTTCGCCGGCGGTGATCGCCTCAAGCAACTGGCGGATACTGCCCTGACCCTTCTCATGCCCGCGCGTTTGGACGAAACCGAGCCGTGCGGCGATGCGCTTGAGGCGCTCGGGGTCGCTGAGTTGCGCGCCGAAATTTTGTCTGAGTGCCATTTACGTTTCTCCTCGCCGCATATTCCACCATCGTTGGTGGAACAGCGGCAATGGCGGCGCCAACTGAGTGCAGAACGCACGCCGGCGCCACATGTAGATCACATCGTAAAAATCCTGCCAGCACATGAGCAGCCAGCAGATCGCGCTGGCCGCGACGACGAACAGCAGCGGCCACAAGCCACGTTCGGCAAAACGCCAGCCGGCCCAGCCGTGCAGCGCGAGCGTGGCGGTCGCCGGCGCAAGCGCGACGACGTAGGCGCGCCAGTCGAGCCGGCGATATTGCACATCGACGTGGTCGGATTGCAGCGCGGCCGGCAGGCCGAGCAGCCGCGCGGCGAGATAGTGAAACGACTCGTGATAGATCAGCGTGCCGGCGATTGCAATGCGGGTGATGAGTTCGCTGGTTCTCATCTTCGTGAATAAAATGGCGTCAAAGGCCAGAGGTGGAGGGCGGTTGCCGCCGCCCTCCGGTTGGTCGCCTACCGCAGGAATAGTCCCGCGAGCAGGATGGCAGTGAAGGTGAGCGCGAATACTGCCGCAAGCACGATCATCGCGATCTCAACTTTCGACCGACCCTCTGGCTTTTTGTCCATTTCGATACCTCCTTTGAAAACTCGGCGTTTCCGCCTGTGACATGATATTAGCATAGGTAATTACCTTTGTCAATAGGTAATCGCGAAATTGTCGGATCAATTTCGAAAAGTAGATGCCGCAAAGTGCGCTATTATTCCCATCGTTTCAGAACACATGTTCACAAAACGAAATATATGGCGCAGGACATCATTGATGCTCTAAAAACCGATG
>JBDHWI010000197.1:0-5611 GCA_039810125.1 Thermoflexales bacterium
CTTAGAGCAAAAGGATCCGCGTCGGGAGAATCGCCATGCAAAAAAAAGATGTGATCTTGAAGCGTCAGTCAAACAATATCAGGTTCGCCAACGGCGATATGGACTTCATTTTCGGTTGGGCGATCGGCGTTAGCCAAATTATTGGCATGTCTCCAGCGCAGGTGTTTTATGCTGTGCGTGATATCGGCACCAAGGATAGTGACGCAAGAGGTTGGTGCGCGGGATTCCAGAATCAAGGTGACGCTCAAATTGAGCGTGCGCAGTCGTTCATCAAAAACAACCAATGCTTGGCAGCCGGTCAGCTTTATCTCGGCGCCGCATATGCATATCGGGCAGTTTTGCAATACACGCCCCCCAGTGCTTCAGCATTCAACGCGTGTGTGCAACAGATGGAGAGATCATTTCAGCGCGGTGTTGAGTTGATCGGCGTGCCGATACGCGCCATCGAAGTGCCATTCGAGAGCACCACCCTGCCAGGCTACTATCTTGAACATGATTCGAAACCCCGCCCAGCCGTGATGATGGTGGGTGGTGGGGACACTTTCCGCGAAGACCTTTTCTATTTTGCCGGCTATCCGGGCTGGAAACGTGGCTATAACGTGATCATGGTTGATCTGCCTGGACAAGGCATCATGCCAAATCGTGGACAGCATTTTCGCGTGGATATGGAGAAACCGATTGGCACAGTGCTGGATTGGCTCGAGGCGAACTCTGCCGTCTCACCGAAAGGTATTGCCATCTATGGTGTCAGTGGTGGGGGATATTTCACAGCGCAAGGTGTTCAAGTCGATTCCCGCATCAAGGCATGGATCGCCAGCACTCCTATTTTTGACATCGCGGAAGTTTTTCGTCGCGAGCTTGGCAGCGTGTTGAAGACGCCTGGCTGGGCGCTCAATACATTGATGCGCCTGGCTGGCGTGTTCAATACAAGCACCAAAATCAGCCTTGACAAGTACGCCTGGCAATTTGGCACAACTGATTTCAAGAGCGCGGTTGATGAGGTGTTTGCTCTGGCGAAGCCGGTGGAGTGCGCCGGCATCAACGTGCCATCCCTGTTTTTGATGAGCGAGGGTGAAGGCGAGGAGTTAAAGCGCCAGACGCAGGTGTTGTACGACAACTTTCATCAGCGTGGCGTTGATGCCACTTTGCGTGAATTCAGCGCTGCCGAAGGTGCCGATGCTCATTGCCAGTTGAATAATTTGCGTTTGGCGCACCTGGTGATTTTTGACTGGCTTGATCGCATATTCGAGAATGAGTCGGGTGATATTCGCCTGCACTGTTGAAGTCAAAGAGGAACCTTTGACTTCATAAAACTCTGTGTGTCCACCGCCGGCACGGTCTATTACGCATCCTTGCGTGCTGATCACATTCCCAAAAACCACAGAACACCTGTGCTATAGTTGTTTGCTTTCAACGATTCAGCGCGCACTTTTCAGAGTGCGCTATGGGGTGGGATGGGAATCATGGCTCAGGAAATGATCTCGGTTCGCGGCGCGCGCGTGCATAACCTCAAGAACATCAGCGTGGACATTCCGCGCGATCGGATGGTCGTTATCACCGGCCTCAGCGGCAGCGGCAAATCATCACTCGCGTTCGACACGATCTTTGCCGAAGGTCAGCGTCGCTATGTCGAAAGTTTGTCCGCATATGCGCGCCAATTTCTCGGCCAGATGGAGAAGCCGGATGTCGATCAGATCGAAGGACTGTCGCCGGCGGTCTCCATCGACCAGAAGGGCAGCAGCCACAACCCACGCTCGACCGTCGGCACCGTCACCGAAATTTACGACTATCTGCGTTTGATGTTTGCGCGCATCGGCATTCAGTATTCGCCTGTCACCGGCCTGCCGCTGCAATCACAGAGCGCTGAGCAAATCGTCGACCAGATCGCAGCGCTTCCCACCGGCACGCGCGTGCAAATTCTTGCGCCGCTCATCAAGGACAAGAAGGGGCATCACCAGCAGATCTTCGAGGACGTGCGCAAGGAGGGCTTCGCCCGCGTGCGCGTGAATGGCGACGTGCGCAACGTCGATGAGGACATCGAGCTTGATCGCTACAAATTGCACAACATCGAGGCAGTGGTAGATCGCCTGGTGGCGCCGGCGAAAGAGGATGCCGAAGAGCGCGCCGGCTTCATGACGCGCCTCACCGACTCGGTGGAGACGGCGCTGAAACTCGGCGCTGGCTTCCTGATCGCAATGGTGCAGGATGCTGTCCTCGCTCCCGCCTCTTCTTCGCAAGCGGGTGAGAGCGTGGACAATCCGCCCTCTGTGGTCGAAGGTCCGAAGTGGCGCGACATTTTGTTCAGCGAGAAGAAGGTCGATCCAGCTACTGGCATCAGCTATCCCGATCTTGAGCCGAAGCTTTTCTCGTTCAATGCTCCGCAGGGCGCCTGCCCAGAGTGTCAGGGTCTGGGAAGCCGGCGTGAAATAGATCCGGCGCTGATCGTGCCAAATCCCGATCTGACGATCGAGGAGGGCGCGATCGACGCGAATGGCTGGAACAGCACCGATGAAGATGGCTGGGGCCAGACGATGTTGCGCGCGGTATGCAATGCCTATCGCATCCCGATGGACAAGCCATGGCGGCAACTGAGCGAGGCGCAACGCACCGTGCTGATGTATGGCACCAACGGCGAGCGTGTTCGCATGAGCTATGTCAACCGCATGGGTGAGCGCCGCAACTATGACATTGCATTTGAGGGTGTGGTGAATAACCTGATGCGCCGGCATCGTGAGAGCGGTAGCGACCACATCAAGCAGGCCATCGAAGAGGTGATGACCTACCGTGAATGCGAAACGTGCCACGGCAAGCGCCTGAGGCCAGAAGTGCTGTGTGTGAAGATCGCCGATCAAAATATTGCCGACGTTGGCGACATGAGCATCGGCAAGGCGCTGGCATGGATCCATTCGCTGGGCATTGAAGAGGATGGGGGAACAAGGCGATTGGGAGATAAGGGGGCGCAAAATGGGAAATCCCCTCAGGCGCTTGCCACCTTGCCCTCCCACCAGGTCGTATTGAGTGATCGCGACAAGCAGATCGCACGACAGATTGTGAAGGAGATTCGCGCGCGCTTGCAGTTTCTCGTCGATGTCGGCCTGGACTATCTGACGCTCAGCCGCAGCGCGACCACGCTGAGCGGCGGCGAGAGCCAGCGCATTCGCTTGGCCACGCAGGTCGGCTCGCAGTTGATGGGTGTGCTGTATGTGCTGGACGAGCCGAGCATCGGCCTGCATCAGCGCGACCAGCAGCGCCTGATCAACACGCTGACGCGGATGCGCGATCTGGGCAACACCGTGCTGGTGGTGGAGCATGATGATGATACGATGCGCGCTGCCGACTACATCATCGACATGGGGCCCGGCGCCGGCGAGCATGGCGGCAAGATCGTCGCGACGGGGACGCCGGACCAGATTGCGAAGAACAAAGACTCGCTGACCGGCGCGTATCTCAGCGGTCGCAAACGCATCCCAATGCCGAAGCAGCGTCGCGCCGGCAACGGCAAGAAGATCACATTGATCGGCGCGCGCGAAAATAACCTCAAGAACATCGATGTTGACATCCCGCTCGGCAAGTTTGTGTGCATCACCGGCGTGAGCGGCAGCGGCAAGTCGTCGTTGATTGTGGAATGCCTGTACAAGGCGTTGGCGAACAAGCTGAATGGGGCGATGGAGCGCGCCGGCGGCCTGCGCGATGTCGAGGGGCTTGAGGCGCTCGACAAGATCATCAACATCGACCAGCAGCCCATTGGCCGCACGCCACGCAGCAATCCCGCCACCTACACAGGCTTGTGGACGCCGCTGCGCGATCTGTTTGCCGAGTTGCCCGACAGCAAAATGCGCGGTTACAAGAGTGGCCGGTTCTCCTTCAACGTGAAGGGCGGGCGTTGTGAGGCGTGCGAAGGGCAGGGCGTGATACAAATTCAAATGCAGTTCATGCCCGACATCTATGTGACGTGTGATGTGTGTCACGGCACGCGCTTCAACCGCGAGACGCTGCAAGTGCGCTACAAGGGCAAGAACATTGCCGAAGTGCTGGACATGACGATCAACGAAGCACAGGCGTTCTTCAAGGACATCCCGTCCATCGCTCGCAAGCTGGACACGCTGATTGAGGTAGGTTTGGGCTACATCAAGTTGGGGCAGCCGGCGACCACGCTAAGCGGCGGCGAAGCACAACGCGTCAAGCTCAGCCGCGAACTGAGCAAGCGCGCCACCGGCCGCACGATCTATGTGCTGGACGAGCCGTCGGTGGGCTTGCATGCTGCCGATGTGCACAAGCTCATTCATGTGCTGAACACGCTGGTAAATGACGGCAACACCGTCGTCGTGATTGAGCATCACCTCGACATCATCAAGGTGGCCGACTGGATCATCGACATGGGGCCGGAGGGCGGCGACGGCGGCGGCACGGTGGTGGCTGAGGGTGCGCCGGAGGATGTCGTGCAGGCGCCGGCGAGCAAGACTGGTCACTTCCTCAAGCATGTGCTGGATCAAGCCAGACTGTGGGATGCAAAGGAGTCCGCGTTAGTGAAGGCAGCGAAGAAGGGCAAAACAAAAAAGAGGTAGGGCGGCTTGTTGATTCGGGTCTGCCGAACAGCCGAAGAAATCGGGCGGGTCATTTGGCAATTTCCCTTCTGCTCAAGGTATACTCGCCCCCTAGCACTGGCTTTGAATATCCCGGAGGATACATAGATGATTCGGTCGGATTCGCCTGCCTTGAATTTGGATAGCATCGCTGCGGCGTTGCGCTCGCAGATTGATAATTTCGCCCCCACGCTCGCTGCGGTGGACGTCGGCACGGTGCAGGAAGTCGGCGACGGTATCGCGCGCTGCACCGGCCTCACCAACGTGCAGGCGTCGGAACTCGTCGAGTTCACCAAGACTGGCACGCTTGGCCTTGCCTTCAACTTGGAGCCGGATGAGGTCGGCATCATCATCCTTGGTGACTACACTGACATCGAAGAGGGCGACACAGTCAAAAGCACCGGCCGCGTGATCTCTGTGCCGGTCGGCGATGCGCTGATCGGCCGCGTAGTGGACCCGCTGGGCCGGCCAATTGACGGCAAAGGCCCCATCAACACCCACAAATTCCGCCCGCTGGAGCGCATTGCCCCAGGCGTGATCAAGCGCGCTAATGTGGACACGCCGCTGCAAACCGGCGTCAAGGCCATCGACGCGCTCATCCCGATCGGCCGCGGCCAACGTGAACTGATCATCGGCGATCGCAGCACCGGCAAGACCGCCGTCACGCTCGACACCATCATCAACCAGAAGGGCAAAGGTGTGGTGTGCATCTACGTTGCCATCGGCCAGAAGCTCGCACAGGTGGCGCGCGTGGTCAGCACGCTGGAACAATACGGCGCGATGGATTACACCATCGTTGTCGTTGCCTCGGCGTCCGACTCGGCCACGCTGCAATACATTGCCCCTTACGCCGGCACTGCGATGGGCGAAGAGATCATGGAGAACGGCGTGACCATTGCCGGCCAGTTCATTAACGACGCGCTGTGCGTCTATGACGACCTGACCAAGCACGCCTATGCCTATCGCCAGGTATCGCTGTTGTTGCGCCGGCCGCCGGCGCGCGAAGCCTATCCTGGCGACATCTTCTA
>JBDHWI010000198.1:0-5586 GCA_039810125.1 Thermoflexales bacterium
GTGCAAAACTTCGTCTCAGCCGCCACCGGCATGGCCATCCTGATCGCGCTGATCCGCGGCTTCACGCGCCGCAGCGCACAAACCATCGGCAATTTCTGGGTGGATCTGGTTCGCAGCACGCTCTACATCCTGCTGCCGCTGGCCGTGCTTGTCTCGCTGGTCATCGTGTCACAAGGCGCGGTGCAGAATCTCAGCGCCTTTCGCGCAGTGCCGCTGTTGCAAGCAACCCAGGACGCTGCGGGAAATGCAGTCACGGAGCAGGTGCTTGCGCTCGGGCCGGCGGCGTCGCAGGTGGCCATCAAACATTTGGGCACCAATGGCGGCGGCTTCTTCAACGCCAACGCCTCGCATCCGTTTGAAAGCCCCACGCCCTTGACCGACTTCGTGCTGATTCTGGCCGAGACAGTGATTGCAGCAGCATTGACCTACACTTTTGGCAAGATGGTGCGCGACACGCGTCAGGGCTGGGCCATCCTGGCGGCCATGCTCATCGTGCTGGCGGTCTTCATGGTGGGCGCATATGCAGCTGAAGCAACGGGCAACCCGGCGTTCACGCGCATGGGTGTGGACCAGGCTGCGAGCGATGTGAATCCTGGCGGCAACATGGAAGGCAAGGAGTTGCGCTTCGGTGTCGCGCGCTCAGCACTGTTCGCCACAGCGACGACCGCGACATCCACCGGCGCGGTCAATTCGATGCACGATTCATTCCTGCCCCTGGGTGGCTTCGTGCCGCTCATCATGATGCAGTTCGGCGAGACCATTCTGGGCGGCGTCGGCTCGGGCCTGTATGGCATGCTCGTCTTCGTCATCGTGGCCGTCTTCGTGGCTGGGCTGATGGTCGGTCGCACACCGGAATATCTGGGCAAAAAAATCGAAGCGTACGAGATGAAGATGGCCTCGCTGGTCATCCTCATCATGCCCATCGTGGTGTTGGGCTTCACCGCGCTGGCGGTGGTCATTGAGCCGGGGACGACGGCGATTTACAACCCCGGCGCACATGGCTTCAGCGAGGTGCTGTATGCCTACACATCGCAGGGCAACAACAATGGCAGCGCGTTCGCCGGCCTGGGCGCGAACAACCCGTTTTATAACCTCACCGGCGGCCTGGCCATGCTCATCTCGCGCTTCTGGCTGGCCTTGCCCGTGTTGGCCATCGCCGGCGCGATGGTGCGCAAGAAGAGCACGCCACCCAGCCTTGGCACCCTGCCGACCCACACGCCGTTGTTTGTCGTCATGCTGATCGGCATCGTCATCATCGTCGGCGCACTCACGTTCATCCCGGCACTGGCGCTCGGCCCCATCGTCGAACACCTGCAAATGATGCAATGACAAGGCGATGCATGGATGAGGGCGCTCCGGTTCTTCCTGTCGCCTCATCCACGCATCACCCAATCGTTGTTCCCCCACTCTTGAAAAGAAATGGAAACGCGAAAGACTCGCCCTCTCTTCGACCCGCCCATCATCAAGCGGGCTCTGGTCGATGCAATCAAGAAGCTTGATCCGCGCGTGCAGATCAAGAATCCGGTCATGTTCGTGGTGCTGGTCGGCAGCATCCTGGCCACGCTCTTGTTCGTGCAGGCTTTGCTCGGCCGGGGCGAGGCGCCGGCCTGGTTCATCGGCGCGGTGGCGCTGTGGCTGTGGTTCACCGTGCTGTTCGCCAACTTCGCCGAGGCAATGGCCGAAGGGCGCGGCAAAGCGCAGGCCGACACGCTGCGCAAGGCGCGCAAAGATATCCAAGCCAAGCGCATTGCCGATGTGCGACTGCTGATTGCCGACTCGATCTTCACGCTCATTCAGAATCAAAAAGCCAAAATCGAAAATGTAGCGTCGAGCGCGTTGAGAAAAGGCGACGTCGTGCTGATCGAAGCCGGCGACTTCATCCCGATGGATGGCGAGGTGATCGAAGGGGTTGCATCGGTGGACGAAAGCGCCATCACCGGCGAGAGCGCCCCAGTCATCCGCGAAAGCGGCGGCGATCGCAGCGCTGTCACCGGCGGCACGCGCGTGCTGAGTGACTGGCTGGTCGTGCGCATCACGGCCAACCCTGGCGAGACGTTCCTGGATCGCATGATTGGCATGGTCGAAGGGGCCAAGCGCCAGAAGACGCCCAACGAAATTGCGTTGAACATCTTGCTGGCCGCGCTGACGATCATCTTCCTGCTGGCGTGCGCCACGCTGCTGCCATTCTCGATCTTCGCCGTGAAGAGTGCCGGCCAGGGCGCGCCGATCACCGTGACAGTGCTGGTCGCGCTGCTGGTGTGTCTGATCCCGACGACCATTGGCGGTCTGCTCAGCGCCATCGGCATCGCCGGCATGGATCGCATGATTCAAGCCAACGTCATCGCCATGAGCGGCAAGGCCGTGGAAGCTGCCGGCGACGTGGATGTGCTGCTGCTCGACAAGACCGGCACGATCACGCTTGGCAACCGGCAGGCGACTGCCTTCATCCCCGCTGATGGGGTGAATGAGCATGAACTGGCCGACGCGGCGCAGTTGTCATCACTGGCCGATGAGACGCCCGAAGGTCGCAGCATCGTCGTGCTGGCGAAGGAGAAGTTCAACCTGCGTGAGCGTGCAGTGCATGAGATCGGCGCGACCTTTGTGCCGTTCACTGCGCAAACGCGCATGAGCGGCGTAAATCTCGACGGCCGCGCCATTCGCAAGGGCGCAGCCGACACCATCGAAAAATATGTGCAGGCGCAAGGCGGCGCCTTTCCGCAAGGTGTTCGCGCCAACGTGGATCAGATCTCCAAAGCCGGCGGCACGCCGCTGGTGGTGGCCGATGGGAAGCACGTGCTGGGCGTGATTCAACTGAAGGACATCGTGAAGGGTGGCATGAAAGAGCGCTTCGCTGAATTGCGCCGCATGGGCATCAAGACGGTGATGATCACCGGCGACAACCCGCTCACTGCAGCATCCATAGCCGCTGAAGCCGGCGTGGATGATTTCCTGGCGCAAGCGACGCCGGAGATGAAACTCAAGCTCATCCGTGAGCAGCAGGCCGGCGGTCGCCTTGTGGCGATGACCGGCGACGGCACGAATGACGCGCCGGCGCTGGCACAGGCCGATGTGGCGGTGGCGATGAACACCGGCACGCAAGCTGCAAAGGAAGCCGGCAACCTGGTGGACCTCGACAGCAACCCGACCAAACTGATCGAGATCGTCGAGATCGGCAAGCAGTTGCTGATGACGCGCGGCGCGCTGACCACGTTCAGCATCGCCAACGACGTGGCGAAATACTTCGCCATCATTCCTGCCGCCTTCGCCACAACGTATCCGGCGCTCAATGCGCTGAACGTCATGGCTTTGACGACGCCATCATCTGCCATCCTGTCGGCGGTGATCTTCAACGCGCTCATCATCATCTTCTTGATCCCGCTCGCCTTGCGCGGTGTGAAATATCACCCCGTCGGCGCGGCGACGCTGCTGCGCAACAATTTGTTGGTCTACGGCCTCGGCGGCCTGATCGTGCCGTTCATCGGCATCAAGCTCATCGACGTGATGCTGACCATTTTGGGGATTGTGTAAATCATGTTGAAACAACTTCGACCCGCCCTCCTGGCGACCATTGTCCTGACGGCAATCACTGGCTTGATCTATCCATTGACCATCACCGCTATTGCACAGCTTGTCTTCCCAACACAGGCAAATGGCAGCTTGATCCTGAAGGGCGGCCAGGTTGCCGGCTCGGCACTGATCGGCCAGCACTTCGATGACCCAAAGTATTTCTGGGGCCGGCTGAGCGCAACGGGGCCATTCCCCTACAACGCTGCCGCTTCATCCGGCGCAAACTATGGCCCGCTCAATCCGGCGCTCATCGGCGATGGCACAGACGCCTTCAAAGACGCAGACGGCAAGCCGATCCTTGGCATCGTGAAGGCGCGGATCGACGCCCTGCAGGCAGCCGACCCGAACAATGCACAGCCGATTCCGGTTGACCTGGTGACGGCCTCCAGCAGCGGCCTCGACCCGCACATCAGCCCTGCCGCCGCGCAATATCAGGTGAGCCGCGTCGCCAAAGCGCGCGGCCTGAGCGAGGCGCAGGTGCAGCAACTTGTGGCGCACTTCACTGAAGGTCGCACGCTTGGCATCCTGGGTGAGCCGCGCGTGAATGTGCTGCAGCTCAACCTGGCACTGGACGCGTTGCAGTGATGTGTATAGTCTTGCGCAAGCCATGATGACCGAAGGGCGACCAGACCCCGATGCGCTGCTGGCGAAATCACAAGCCGACGAGGCGCGCAACAAGCGCGGCCGGCTGAAGATCTTCATCGGCGCGGCTGCTGGCGTAGGCAAGACCTACGCTATGCTCGAAGAGGCGCGCAACCTGCAGCGGGCCGGCATCGATGTCGTCGTCGGCTATGTTGAGCCGCATGGCCGGCTTGACACCGAGCGGCTGCTCGAAGGGCTTGAGGCCATTCCCACCCGCAGCGCGGTCTATCGCGGCGCCACGCTGCGCGAATTCGATCTCGATGCAGCCTTGACGCGCAAGCCCGGACTGATCCTGCTCGATGAGTTGGCGCACACCAACGTCGAAGGCTCGCGCCACCCCAAACGCTGGCAGGATGCGCTGGAATTACTCGACGCCGGCATCGACGTCATCACCACCGTCAACGTTCAGCACATCGAAAGCCTGAACGACGTGGTCGCGCAGATCACCGGCGTCATCGTGCGCGAGACCGTGCCAGATTCAGTCATCGCGCAGGCCGATCAAGTCGAGCTGATCGACCTCACGCCTGAAGAGCTGGTAAAGCGACTGAAGGATGGCAAGGTTTACAAGCCGGCACAGGTCGATCATGCCTTGCGCGGCTTCTTCCGGCTCGGCAACCTCACCGCGTTGCGCGAACTGGCATTGCGCCAAACGGCCGACCGCGTCAACCGCGAAGTGCAGGACTACCGGCAGACGCATCGCATCGAGAACACCTGGCCCACGGCCGAGCGGTTGCTGGTGGCGGTGGGGCCGGGCGAAGGGGTGATGCGGCTAGTGCGCGCTGCGCACCGCATGGCGCAAAGCCTGCGCGCCGAATGGATTGCAGTATTTGTGGATACCGGCGCGCAATTGAACGCGGCGCATCGCAACGTCGTGCTTCAAGCGCTGCGACTGGCTGAGCAACTCGGCGCGGAGACTGCCACCTTGAGCGGCTCGAACGTGAGCGAGGAATTGCTCAACTATGCCCGTCAGCGCAACGTGAGCAAGCTGGTGGTTGGCAAGCCGGCGCGCCCGCGCTGGCAGGAGCTTTTCTCCGGCTCGCGGGTGAATGAGCTGGTGCGCAACAGCGGCCTGATCGATGTGTATGTCATTCACGGCGAGCATGACGATACCGAAGCCGCGCCGCCGACGCTGTTGCAGCGCTCCAGCAACGCGCGGCAATATGCGCTGGCGCTGCTGGTTTTCGTCATTGCGTCGCTGCTCTCCGCCGTGGTCGATCTGGTCGGCTTTGGTGAAGCAAACGTCGTGATGACGTATTTGCTCGGCGTGGTGGTGGTGGCGTTTTTCATCGGGCGCGGGCCGGCGGTATTGCTGGCCATCATCAGCGTGCTTTTTTTCGATGTGATGTTTGTGTCTCCGCGCGGCACGCTGGCAGTGAG
>JBDHWI010000199.1:0-5523 GCA_039810125.1 Thermoflexales bacterium
GCACGCAGCCGGCGCCATCGCCCGACTACCCCGTCGGTGCGGCTGGCGATCAGATCGTCCACAGCTGCGCGATACGAGTTTTGCCCCACCAGCGTGACCGTGATGTTGTTGGCGATTTGCGCATCGCGCATTGCAAATGTGGATGGCGAGTCGATGTAGGTGACGGTGTGGCCGGCCATGCTGACAAAATCGCTGAATGTGCCCGTGCGTGCCAGCAAGGCTTCACCGTCTTGGGTGGTGGCCAGACTGAAATCGACGATCGGCTCTGCCGACTTTGAATGCACAAGTCCGCCCATCGCCAGGTCGATCTCGCGGTTGGCGATCATCGCCGGCGCGCTGAGCGACGTGACCTGCACGAATTCCACGTTGCGCTCACTGCCCAGCCAGCGCCGCGCAAAGTCGCGCGCCAGATCGACATCCATGCCTTCGAGTTCGCCATCTGCATTCACGCGCGCCAGCGGCGGCGCGTCGTAGCGGATGCCGACACGAATCTTTGAGCGCATTTTTACCAGTGCAGCGGTGGAGACGTCTGGCGGCGCAGCGGTGGGGATCACGCGCGGCGTCGATGGAACAGGGGTGGCGGCGATGTCGCGCAACGTGTTCAGGCCGGGCAGAGTGCTGCATGCCGCAAGCGCCATCATCAGCCCGCACATCAGCGCAGAGAGACGAACGGATTTCATCGCGCGCGACTGTAACACAGCAGCGGAGAGGGGCGGCGTGCGACACGCACCTTCGCTCCCCAACCTATTCCCAGGGCTTCAAAATGATCTTCGCGTGTTCGGGCGATGCGCTTACCTCAAAGGCGCGCTGGATGTCGCTGAGCGGGAAGGTGTGCGAGATCAGCCTGGGCACGAGTGGCGATTGCTGAATCACCTGCATGATGCTGGGGAAGAGGTTGAGGTTGTAGTGCCAGGAGCCGAACAGGGCGAGACCCTTGCGAATCATGTCGGGGCTGATGCGCAGCGGCGTTTCATCATGGCATTCACCGACGAAGGCAATTTTGCCTTTGCGGCGCGCGCTGTCGATGCACAGGCGATGCGCGGCCACGACGCCGGCGCAGTCGATCGCCTTGTCCACTCCCACACCGTGGGTCAGCGCTTTGATTTGCTTCACCGCATCAGGATCAGTTGGATTGATTACGGCGCTTGCCCCCAGTTCTTTTGCCAGCCTGGCTCGGTAGGGCAGGGCGTCGACTGCGATCACCCTCGCCCCGCGGAAGCGCGCATTGATGATGGCGCCCATCCCAACCGGCCCCAGTCCGGTGATCAGCACCGTGTCAAATGCATCCACGCCCATCAGGTTGAATGCCCCAAATGATGGGCCGAGGCCGCAGCATGCCAGCGATGCAAGGTCGTACGGCACATCGTCTGGGATTCTCGGCAGCAGCCGTGCCGGCTTAATGAGGAACTGTGCGTATGTCGCCGCACCCTCACGCTCGCCGGTGAACTGCAATACGTCAAGCGAATGCTCACAGTGGATGTAGTCTCCGGCGACGCATAGATCGCACTGCCCACACGAATAGCCTGGCATCACCACCACGCGGTCGCCGACCTTCACCGCGCCGGCCTGTGCCACTTCCACCACCTCGCCGGCCGCCTCATGACCCAGAAATTCCTCTCGCTGGCCTTTGTTGAAGGCCTTGTATTCGGTGCACATGGGCGCGCTGTGAATCTTCACCACCGCCCAGTCAGCCTTGGCTTTTGGCGTTGACACATCGACCAGCTCGGCGCGCCTCGGCCCAGCAATCACTGCTTTCTTCATGGCTTTTGAAGAGAATCGACAGAATAGAGTTGCGGAACAGAGTTGACCGCATGGACAAAATGGACATGGATTGAAAAGATTCTGTTCATGCTGCCTGTTTCGTCTTATCCAAACTGCGCAAGCCAGTTGTCGATGAGCTGGCGCGCGATGCTGAGTGGCGGCGGGATGTCTGGCTTGCCGGCGCGCAAATCGGCAACTGTGAACCATTGCGCGTTGTCAAGCTCGACTCCATCGATCTTTACCTCGCCGCCGGCGTATTGCGCATAGAACCCACACATGAGCTGGTGTGGAAATGGCCACGGCTGGCTGCGCCAATACTGAATGTCGCGCACAGCAACGCCTGTTTCTTCCTCGATCTCGCGCGCGACATTTTCTTCCAGCGTCTCGCCTGGTTCCACGAAGCCGGCGACCAGCCCGTAGCGCGCTCCCCAACCGCGCTTGTGCGTCATCAGAATGCGCTCGCCATCATGCACCAGCGTGATGGTGCAGGGATTGACCGGCGGATATGTGGTGAAGCCGCAGCGCGGGCATCGCTTGCCCCATTCACCGGCGATCGGGTCGAGTGGGTTGCCGCAGTTGGCGCAGAAGTTGCTGCTGCGCTGCCAGTGCAGCAACTGCGTGGCGTAGCCGGCAATGGCATAGTGCAAATCGTCGACATGGCCATACAGGTCGCGCAGGCTGAATGCGCGAAAACTCTCTGGCAGTGTCACGTCGTCTGGCACGTTGCACGCCAGGCATGGCACGCCGGCGGCTTCCCCGATCATCAGCACGCCGACCGGTTGCGCCATCGCGCTGAGTGGCCAGGCCCCGCTTGGCATCTGCACGTTCTTCTGTTGCTTGCTGACGATGATGCCGTGCTGGTTGGCGATGAACCACAAGCCGGCGCTGGGCAACGGCGCATCCTGCGGATAGCGCCGAGTGAAGTTGGTGAGCGGCATGGCGCCTGATTATCGGAGCGTTTTGAAACACAGGCCACTGCTTGATTTTTGAAACTTAAAATGGGCGCGATGAATCCTTACATCCATGACATCCTTGCGCAGCCGCAGGCATTGCGCGATACGCTGGTCGCGTTGCGCGAGCCGCCGGCAGCGCTCATCGCCATCGCCAGTGACCTTCATCGCCACCGCTTTCAGCGCATCGTGCTGACCGGCATGGGGTGCTCCTTCGCTGCGCTATATCCCCTTTGGCAAGCGCTCACGCAGGCCGGCCATGCAGCGCAGATGGTTGAGACGAGCGAGTTGCTCTACAGCGCGCCGGCGTTGCTGCAGGCGGACACTCTGCTCATCGTCGCATCGCAGTCGGGGCGCAGCGCAGAGATTGTGCGCGCGCTCGATCTGGCGAATGGCGCAACAGTGCTGGCGATCACCAACACACCCGACAGCCCCCTGGCGCAACGCGCAGCATGCGCGCTGGTGACACGCGCCGGCGAGGAAAACACAGTGGCCTGCAAAACCTACGTCACTGCGCTGGCGGCGCTGGCGCTGTGTGGCGCAGTGCTGGGGCAGAATGATTGGTCAGCAACACACGCGCAACTTTCGCAATGCGCCGGCCTCATCGATTTCTACGTCAGTCAGGTGGATGGCATCTCGCGCTTGATGGTCGAGCGCGTGACATCGAACAGCCTGGTGCTGTGTGGGCGTGGCGCAAGTCTGGCGGCAGCGATGTGCGGCAGCCTCATCATCAAAGAGGCAGCGCGATTTCACAGCGAGGGCATGGGCAGTGCGGCTTTTCGACATGGGCCGATGGAGTTGGCGGCAACCGGTTTGTGCGTGTTTGTCTATCAAGGCGCGCCGGCGGTCGCGCCATTGAATGTGCGGCTGGCGCGCGATGTGAACGCTGCCGGCGGACATGGCTTCCTGCTCGGAGCGCAGGCTGAGGATGCAGTCTTTCGTTTGCCAGAAGCGCCGGCGGCCGTGTTGCCCATCATCGAGATCCTGCCGGCACAAATGCTCAGCGTCGGCCTTGCGCGGCGCAACGGTGATGAGCCAGGCATCTGCATCGTCAACACCAAAGTGACAGCGACTGAGTGAATTTGCTCAGTCAGCCATTGATTACAGCAATTGAATTCGCTGTCCACATTGCCAGCGGAAGGAGCCGCATGATCCATCATCGCGCCATCACCGGGAAATACAGGCGCTCCGGCAGGGACTTGATGCGCAGCGGCGTCAGCGGATCGCCGAGCAGCACGTGCGTGCGTAGCGGCTCATCGCAGCATGGCGCGCTTTGGAAGAGGTCGAGCAAGCTGGCTTGCGCCAGTGCGCCGATGGTGAGCGCGCCCGGGTTTTGCCATAGCGCCTGATAGAACCCGCGCTGCAGAAATTCGCTGCTGTACAAAATGCTGAGGCCGGCGGAACTCCACGACGCAATCGCGCCGCCATTTGGCGCAAGCACGAGTTGTTCGTCAATGTTGTTGCCGCCATCGGCGTCGGGTTGATGAAATGTGCCGGTCAGGCAGGCCATGGATAAAGCCACCGGCAATCGTGTGCCATTGTTCAGCGCGGCGGCATCTTGTGATGTGAGCAGATATGGCACGCCGCCGGCGTTGGGCGCAGTGTAGGCCCACTGATTTGGCAGACCGTGGCCGGCGAAGTTCACCACGGCTGCGCCTTCATTGAACTGGGCGATGGCCTTGTTGCGCGCTGTCAGCGCATCTGATTCATATTGCGGTTGCGTGCCATTTGCCAGCGGTTCGTAGAACAGCGCAGGCAGCGCAGCGCCGACCGGCTGCAGCGCCATCCCGCGCCGCGTAAAGGCATCGAAGTCGCCAGCGTTGTCGTAGCTGCCGTCCTCATGTCGCGTGTTGTCGGCGATGAACGCGACGCGGTTCATCCATGCGCCTTCAGGCTGCGTCTCGTATGCGATGATCTTCTTGACGAGAGCGGTGAGTTGCTCGGCGCTCTTCACTGGAAGCCGGCCAAACAGCAGGTCGGGCAACTTGTCCGACAGAGCGTCGTCACCGTCGAGTTGCGCGAAGCACGATTCGCAGGCGGTCTCGCCCATGCGCGGATCGACGTTTGCCAGGAAGGGCGGCACGAGCGTGGGCGCAGCATCGCCGCTGTGGTTGAGCGGATCGTAATTGCCGTCACCAACGAGGATGACGGCATAGGGCTTCACGCGCCAGGTTGCGCGCGCATGGCGCAGAAAATTGCGAATGGCATCAGGTGAGACTTGCCCATCACTCCATTGATCGTAGATCGCTTGCGTGTCGATGACGGCAGTGAGCCAGCCATTCATCAGGCGATGCGCGATGAGCGGCTGCAGGGCGGCATGCAACACCGCCGGCGCGATATAGATCGCGCGCGCGTCGATTGGCTTGCTCAGGTCGGTGCTCTGGCGCTTTGTGATCGTTGGCTCGAACAGCATGCCAGCGCCGGCCAGCACATATCTGTGCGCTGCCGGTCCGGCGCTGAACTGCATCGCGCCATCCAGCGTGATCTTTTGTGGATGCTGCCAATCGGTCACGTCGTAGAGCGTTGCGCCGGCTGGCACACCTTCCAACTGATACGTCCATGTGCCGGCCATCCCCTCAAAGGTCGCGCCCATTTGCTTGAATGAAAGCGTGGCCGGCGCGCGCCACGCCACGTCTTCCAACGCCATGTCATCGCCCTTGCTGTCTACCTGCAGGTGCAAGTCGGCACTGCCGCCGGCTGCGGGCAACGTAAAGGCGTATGCCCAACTATCTGGCATGGTGGTGTTGCTGCCTTGCATGGGAGATGGGTCTTGCGCCATGGCGACACCATCGCTTGCCACGCGCACCATCGC
>JBDHWI010000200.1:0-5499 GCA_039810125.1 Thermoflexales bacterium
TGCTGATGGCTTCTGAATGATGAATCCAAATCTGCTCTTGTCGGATCTGTTTGTGGATGCGCTGGCGAAGGGCCGGTTGCGGCATGTGTGCATCGCGCCGGGTTCGCGCAGCACGCCGCTGGCGCTGGCATTTGCTGCGCATCCCGAAGTGCAGGTGCACATGCATCTGGATGAGCGCAGCGCCGGCTTCTTTGCGCTCGGCCTCGCGCTTGCGATCAACGAGCCGGTTGCGATGCTTTGCACCAGCGGCAGCGCGGCGGCAAATTTTCTGCCGGCCATCGTGGAGGCGCACGAATCTCGCGTGCCGCTGATTGTCTTGACGGCCGACCGGCCGCCGGAGTTGCGCGGCAGCGGCGCGAATCAGACAATGGATCAGCTCAAGCTGTATGGCGATCACGTGCTGATGTTTGCCGAGCTGCCTTTGCCAGAGGCCGAGCCGCCGGCGCTGGTGCAGCGCCATGTGCGCAGCATGGCCGCGCGCGCCATGGCGATGGCGAATGGCGCGCCGAAAGGGCCGGTGCACCTCAATTTCCCCTTTCGCAAGCCCTTGGAGCCGGCTGCCGGCGAAGTTCATGCGCGGCGCCTGCCGTTGGACGCGCCTTTCACGCGCATGGATCGCGGCGCGTTGCAGCCGACTGAGCAGCAGGTTGGTGATCTTGCTGCGATGCTGCAGCAGCACGCGCGCGGGGTGATCGTGTGTGGACCGCGCAGCGGCGACGCTGCCTTTGCGGAGAGCGTGGTGGCGCTCTCTCAAGCATGCGGCTATCCGATCTTTGCCGACGCCTTGTCGAATGTGCGACGCCATGCCGGCGTCCTTGCGCACTACGACCTGTGGCTTGATTCCAAGCTTGCAAACCGCCTGCCGGATGGTTTTACGCCGGAGGTCGTGCTTCGCTTTGGCGCAGTGCCGACCTCGCAGGCATTGAATGATGCGTTGGCAACATGCGGCGCGCAACATCGCGTGCAAGTGGTTGCAGATGGCGCCTGGGCGGATGATGATTTTCGCACCACATGGCAGCTGCACGCTGAGCCGACGGCAGTCTGCCAGCGCGTGATTGCCGCGCTGGATGCAACGCGTGCAAGGTGCTGGTCGCACGGATGGCAGCAAGCCGAGCAGCGTGCGCGGCAATCGCTGCAACGCGAGTTGGATGCCAGTGCATGGTTCGACATGCAGGCGGTGAGCGACGTGCTGGCTGCATTGCCGCCCAATGCGCGCGTGTTCGCTGGCAATAGCCTGTCGGTGCGGCATGTCGACGTCTTGGCGCAAGCTGGCAGGTCGGTGGAAATATTCGGCAGCCGCGGCGTGAGCGGCATCGACGGTAATGTGTCGACCGCGCTGGGCATCGCTGCTGCGGACGCAAGCCGGCCTACCGTCGGCCTGATCGGCGACATTACACTTTTTCACGATATGAATGGTTTGCTTTTGATGAAGCGACTGCAAAATGCAACCATCGTCGTGGTGAACAATGACGGCGGCGGCATCTTCCATCGCCTGCCCATCGCCGGCATCGATCCGCCCTTTACCGAGTTGTTCCTCACGCCGCATGGCCTGCGCTTTGAAGCGGCGGCGAAGCTGCACGGCTTGCGCTATCAGCGCGCGGAGAATCGCGAGCAACTGCAGGCAATCTTGCGCGAGCAATGGCGCGCAGAGAATGATGCGCCGGCGCAACTCATCGAGATCAGCACCGACTCACGCGCGGATGCCTCAGAGCGCCGGCGCATGATCGAACGCATTCGCGCGGCTAGCGCGGATGGCAAACAATTTTGAACGCAGAGCGGCGGCAAATTTCAACGCTGTTTCTCTGCGCATAAAAGGACACAACATGAGCAAGACGAAGTGGAAGACGGTCAGAGAATATGCTGACATCACCTATCAGAAGGCCGATGGCATGGCGCGCATCGCCTTCAACCGGCCTGAATTGCGCAACGCTTTTCGCCCAACCACCATCAACGAGATGATCGATGCCTTCCGGCACGTGTGGGAAGACGAAGAGGTCGGGGTGGTGTTGCTCACCGGCAATGGTCCATCGCCGAAGGATGGCAAATATGCGTTCTGCTCCGGCGGCGACCAGAAGGTGCGCGGTTACGCCGGCTATGTGGGCAGCGATGGCCGCGCGCGCTTGAACGTGCTGGAATTGCAGCGCATCATCCGCACCATGCCAAAGCCAGTGATCGCGCTGGTCGCCGGCTACGCGGTTGGTGGCGGTCATGTGCTGCATGTGATCTGTGACATGACGATCGCCGCGGACAATGCCATCTTTGGGCAGACTGGCCCGAAGGTCGGCAGCTTCGACGCCGGCTATGGCTCGGCCACGCTGGCGCGGGTCATCGGCCAGAAGAAAGCGCGCGAGATCTGGTATCTGTGCCGGCAATACAACGCGCAGGAAGCGCTGGATATGGGTCTGGTGAACAAGGTCGTGCCAGTGGAGCAGCTCGAGGCAGAGGGTGTGCAGTGGGCGCAGGAGATCCTGGAGAAAAGTCCGATTGCGATTCGTTTTCTCAAGGCTGCGATGAACGCCGACCAGGATGGGCAGACCGGCTTGCAGGTGCTGGCCGGCGATGCAACGATGCTCTATTACATGACCGAAGAGGGCAACGAGGGCCGCGATGCCTATGTCAACAAGCGCAAGCCCAACTACCGCAAATATCCCTGGCGGCCATGAATCAACAGGCGCAATCCGTGATCTCTCGCCGGCTAAACGCATTGCGCAATGCGCATCACGCCGCAGATGAACATTGTGTTTAACGAGATGATGGATGATTGGCTATCGGCGCAGGCGCGAGCGAACCCGCATGGCGTGGCGCTCACGTTCGCCGGCGACGCATGGACCTGGCGCGCGCTGCATGAGGATGTGGACGCGTTGTGCCGCCGGCTCGCAACGTTGCGTTTGCCGGCCGGCGGCATCATCGCCATGCATCTGCCGAACAACGCTCAGGCGGTGCAATGCGTCCATGCCGCTGCGCGGATGGGCTTCACGTTGTCGCCACTGAACACGCGCCTGACACACGCCGAACTGCGCGCGCAGCTTGCGCTGTTGCAGGCAGATGCGCTGGTTTGCAACGATGCCGCGCTGTGTGAAGCCATGCGCGATGTCACGTCGCAGGCAGTGACAATGGATGCGTTGCTTGCACAGCCGGCACAGGCATTCGAGCAGCAACCCCTTCAACTGAACCACCTGCAGGCCATCGTCTTCACCTCAGGCAGCGCTGGCGCGCCGAAGGGCGTGTCGCTCACCTTTGGCAATCACCTCTACAGCGCGCTTGGCTCGGCCGCCCGGCTTGGCGCGTTGCCAACTGACTGCTGGTTGAGTTGTCTGCCGCTGTATCACGTTGGCGGCCTCTCGGTCGTTTTTCGCGCAGCGCTGTATGGCTTCACGATCGCGCTGCACGAGCGCTTCGACGTCGCTGTATTCAGACAGGCGTTGGTGGATCAACCCATCACACTCGTGTCGCTCGTGCCGACGATGTTGAGACGCTTGATGGATGCGGATGTGACGTGGCCGGCATCGCTGCGCGCGACGCTGCTGGGCGGGGCGGCTGCGCCAGCGGCGCTGCTGGCGGAGGCGTTGGCGCGCGGCATCCCCATCGCCACGACGTACGGGTTGACCGAAACCGCATCGCAGGTGGCGACACAGACGCCCGAGGCGACAACACGCAAGCCGTCGAGCGTGGGCAGACCATTGCTTTTCGCACAAGTGCGCATCGTCGATGGATCAGGCGGCGCGCTGCCGGCAAACATGATTGGTGAAATCGTTGTGCGCGGGCCGGCGGTGATGCAGGAATACTTTCGCAATGCGCCAGCGACTGCGCGCGCCCTGCGCGACGGCGCGTTGTTCACCGGCGATCTTGGCTATCTCGATGATGACGGCGATCTGTTCCTGGTGCAGCGCCGCAGCGATTTGATCGTGTCCGGCGGTGAGAATGTGTATCCATCGGAGGTGGAAGAGGCGTTGCGTGCAATCGATGGCGTGGAAGATGCGCTGGTGATCGGCTTGCCAGACGAGGAATGGGGGCAGCGCGTAGCGGCATTGATAACGCCGCGAGATGGCGAGCTGCTTGAAGTCGATTTACGCAGTGCGCTGAGTGGTCGCGTCGCCGGCTACAAGATTCCACGCGTGATGCGCATCGTGCCGCAGTTGCCCTTGCTGCCGAATGGCAAGATCGACCGCGTTGGCGCTGCGCTGCTCTTCGATTGACGCCGGCTTGTTTATTGCCATGCCATTTTTTAAGGTTGACCAAACGCGCTATCACTACGTCGAAGCCGGCGTCGGTGAACCGTTGCTGTTGTTGCACGGCTTTACCGGCTGCACCTTGAACTGGCAGGACGTGATGGGAAGGTTGCAATCGCGATGTCGCGTGCTTGCCATCGATCTCCCGGGGCATGGCAAGACTGCAGCGCCAAATGAGTCGGCACACTTTGCGATGCCCTTCGTCGCAAGGCAGATCAGTGTGTTCATCGGCGACGTCATTGGCGAACCCACGAATTTACTTGGCTATTCGATGGGCGGCCGGCTTGCATTGTGCATTGCGTTGGATCATTCCGCCTGCGTGCAAAAGCTGCTGCTGGAAAGTGCGTCACCGGGGCTGGCGAGCGCGGCCGAGCGACAGGCGCGCATCGCGAGTGACGAAGCGCTGGCGATGCGCATCGCGCGCGATGGCATCGAGCCGTTTGTGGATGCGTGGGAGCGTCTGCCGCTGTTTGCGTCTCAGGCGCAGGCGCCGCAGCAGGCGCGAGTGCGGCTGCGCGGGCTGCGCCTGCAAAACGATCCCGCCGGCCTCGTGCTCAGCTTGCGCGGCATGGGCACGGGTGCGCAGCCGTCACTGTGGGATCGGCTGCCGGCGTGGACGAAGCTGACCTTGCTCATCACTGGCGCGCTCGACGTGAAATTTGTTGAGATCAATCGCGCGATGGCACAACGCATGCCGCATGCACTGCATCACATCGTCGAGCGCGCCGGCCACACCGTCCACTTTGAGCAGCCCGATCAATATGCGGCGCTGTTGAAAGGCATTCTTTGACGCCGGCCATGACGGCAGCCATCAATGGCCGGCGGGCATGGGTTGTCCGCGCATGGCGGCGCGGCCAGCCCACTTGCCAGGCCAGCCCGGCAGGAACGCACCGATGATGAGCGCGATCACCGAGGCGTAGAACGTGATGCGATATACCAATTCAAAACCGGCGACGTTCTCCTGGCACGCTTTCTGGATGCCAGCAAGGAGCTTTTGTCTTGCAGCATCTTGTTGCTCTGTCGGCATGCGCTTCAACGCATCCAACGCAGTTGCAGGGAGGTTGTTTTCTGGCGCAACACCGGGTGTCTCGCACAAGCCATAGTGTTGCATCGGCGCGTTGACGTCAGCATGCGCGGCATTTTGTTGTGCCACGGTTTCGGGCGAGAGCGTGCTGGTCAGCACGGTGGCCAATGCGGCCACTGCCACCGCCTGCACGACGAAGCGCGTGGAATTCTGCAATGATGAGCCGCGCGGCAACTGCGCCGGCGG
>JBDHWI010000201.1:0-5493 GCA_039810125.1 Thermoflexales bacterium
CGTGGACGAGAGACGAGCTTGACAAGATCGGAACGGCAGAAGAACTGGAGATCGCGCCACTGCGCCATGACGGCACGCCGCGTAAGCCGACCACGATTTGGGTGGTCCGCGTTGGCGACGACCTCTACGTCCGCTCCTACAGGGGGCGCGGTGGCTCCTGGTTCCGCGGCGCGCAGGTGCGCCACGAAGGCCGCATCCAGTCCGGCGGCGTCGAGAAAGACGTGGCATTTGTGGAGGAAACCGACCCCGGCATCAACGACCAGATTGACGGCGCGTACCGCGCCAAGTACCGCCGCCACGCAACCTACGTCCCACCGATGATCGCCGCAGAGTCGCGAGCGACGACGCTCAAGCTCCTGCCGCGCTGATCCCCTCGTGATTCAGCGACCCCAGGTAGAACAAGAAACAGCGCGCAGAAGCGCCAACAAGGAGAATGTGAGATGTCAACTATTCCGTCAGTGACGTTAAACAATGGTGTGGGCATGCCTCTATTGGGGTTCGGCGTTTTTCAGATGCAGGATGCCGAAGAATGCGAACGAAGCGTCTCCGAAGCGATCCGCACTGGCTATCGGCTGATTGATACTGCGGCTTCGTATGGCAATGAAGAGGCAGTCGGCAACGCCATCAAACGAAGCGGTGTGGCACGAGAGGAACTGTTTGTCACCACCAAACTCTGGATTCAGGACGCCGGCTACGAACGCGCCAAGCCGGCGTTTGAACGCTCAATGCGGCGATTGCAGCTTGAGTATCTGGATTTGTATCTGATTCACCAGCCATTCGGAGATGTGCATGGCGCCTGGCGGGCCATGGAAGAGTTGTATCGCGAAGGCCGGATCCGCGCCATCGGGGTCAGCAACTTTCAGCCTGATCGACTGATGGACCTGATCGTGCACAACTCGGTGGCGCCGGCGGTAAACCAGATCGAATGCCATCCGTTCAATCAGCAGATCGAAACGCAGAAATTCTTGCGGGACAACAACGTGCAGATTGAAAGCTGGGGGCCATTCGCAGAAGGCAAGCACAACATTTTCCAACATGAAGTGCTACGCTCCATTGCGGACAAATATCACAAAACCGTGGCGCAGATCATTCTGCGTTGGCTGACCCAACGCGGGGTGGTGGCGATTCCCAAATCCGTCCGCAAGGAACGCATCGTGGAGAATTTCAACGTGTTCGATGTTGACCTCCTGCCGGAAGATATGGAAGCGATTGCAACGCTGGACACAAAGACGAGCAGCTTCTTCGATCACCGCGACCCCGCAGTCGTGAAGATGTTAGGTCAAGCGAAACGACCGACTTGAGCTGCAGCGCTTGCTGGAGAACATCGCGGCGGCTTCCGTCGAGTTGAGCCAGGGGCCGGCCTGCGCGACATCGAGCGTGCCGCGTCGCAGACCCCGGGCAAGGCGCGCGCTATGGTGAAGCGTCACAGCGCATGATTGACTGCTGAGCGTGGGAGAAGATCGAATGAGACATTAGACAGTTGAGCCGGCGAATGAGATGCAACGCGCACACGGACGGGGCATGAGCGCTACGCTTGAGGCCGGTAGGATAGCCGGAAGTCGGAGGACACTAATCCATGCATCTGTTTGAGACCATGCTGGCAGTACTGTTCGGCGCGACTGTCCTTTCCATCGTCGCCAAACGCATCAATGTTCCGTATCCCACCCTGCTTGCGCTGGGTGGAGCACTCGTTACTTTCCTGCCCGGGGCGTCGCATCTTAACTTGCCCCCTGAACTGATCCTGGCCTTGTTTGTCGCCCCGGTGCTGATGGATGCGGCGTATGACACGTCGCTGCGCGACTTGAGAGACAACTGGCGTCCGATCTCCTCGCTCGTGGTGGTAGCCGTCGGATTGACAACCATCGCCGTCGCTTTCACGGCGAGATTGTTCTTCCCTGATTTTCCGTGGGCAGCCGCAATCGCGCTAGGGGCGTTGCTCGCGCCTCCCGACGCTGTGGCCGCGCTGGCCGTCATGCGGCAGGTGAACCCGCCATACCACCTGCGCAAGGTGCTGGAAGGCGAGAGTCTGCTGAACGACGCCACCGCGCTGCTCATCTACACCCTGGCAGTGGGGGCTGTAGCGACTGGAAGCTTCAGTCTGGTGGGCGCCCTCCCGACCTTCGTCCTCGTCGTGTTCGGCAGCACTGCGGTCGGCTGGCTGCTGACGTGGCCCGTCACCTGGCTGATCAAGCGAATCGAGGATGTGCCTACCTCCGTCATCTTTCAATTTGTGTTCACCTTCGGCCTGTGGCTCCTCGCCGAGCAGCTAGGCCTCTCGGCCATAGTCACCGTGGTCGTCTTCGGGCTGACCGCCGGCCACCGCTCGGCAACGGCTATGGCGGCGCGCCTGCGGGTGCCAGCCTTTGCCGTCTGGGAAACAGCGACCTTCGTCCTCAACGTCCTGGCCTTCGCGCTGATCGGCCTGCAACTGGGACCGCTCCTGGAAACACTGAGAGGTGCAGAACTCCAGCGCCTGCTCCTGGCCGCGTTTGTCATTCTGGTCGTGGTGATCGCCGTGCGACTGGTCTGGGTGTTGACATATGCCTTTACGCTGAGGAAGCGCGTGTCCGATGAGCACGCAGGGCAATCCTCCACACCCCCATCGCTGGCGAAGCGCGGGCTGGTGATCGGGTGGTCGGGGATGCGCGGCATCGTCACGCTGGCGGCAGCCCTGGCGCTCCCGGCAGACTTTCCCTATCGCGACTTCATTCAACTCACCGCCTTTGTCGTGGTGCTCGGCACCCTGGTGATCCAGGGTCTGACGCTCCGTCCGCTGCTGCTCCTTCTGCGCCTGCCCAAGGACACGACGATGGAGACGGAGACCAATCTGGCGCGGGAGGCCGCGTTGAAGGCGACCCTGAACGCGTTGGAAGAAGACGATACCGAGGCGGCGCAGCGCCTCAGGCTGGAATACCAGGAGGTCCTGAGCCGGGTTTGGAGCGGCGAGGCGCTATCTGATGCGCCGGACAATGCACTGCGGCGACGGGTCGTGGCGGTTGCGCGGCAGGCCATCGCCGATCTTCGCCGCGCCGGCACGATTGGGGATGATGCTTACCGCCGCGTGGAAGAGGAGTTGGACTTGCTGGAGCTGAGTGCCAGGCCTTCGTCAACTCTCGGTTAGGTGCGCATATTCCTGATTGATGTAGGGCACGGACTCCGTTCCGCGCTTTATTTGGCGCGGATCGCTACGGAGAGCGATCCCTACATCAAATCGGAAAGTGCTCTATATGAAGGAGAAAAATGGAATACGCCCGATTGGGTTCGACCGGAATGAAAGTCTCGCGCATCTGTCTCGGCTGCATGGGGTTTGGGGACGCGGAGCGTTGGGTGCACAAATGGGTGCTGAACGAGGAGAACAGCCGGCCGATCATCAAGAAAGCCCTCGAACTTGGGATCAACTTCTTCGATACGGCCAATGTCTATTCGATTGGGACGAGCGAAGAGATTCTGGGGCGCGCATTGAAGGACTTCGCGAAGCGGGACGAGGTCGTCATCGCCACCAAGGTGCACGGCAGGATGCGCGATGACCCTAATGGCGCCGGCCTTTCGCGCAAGGCCATCCTGAGCGAGATCGACAAAAGTTTGCAACGGCTGGAGACCGATTACGTCGATCTGTATCAGATTCATCGTTGGGATTACGAGACGCCGATCGAAGAGACGATGGAGGCGCTGAACGACGTGGTGCGCGCCGGCAAGGCGCGTTACATTGGCGCGTCGGCTATGTGGGCCTGGCAGTTCCAGAAGGCGCTGCACGTCTCGGACTTGCACGGCTGGTCGCGCTTCATCAGCATGCAGAATCACCTCAACCTGATCTACCGCGAGGAAGAGCGAGAGATGCTGCCGCTCTGCCGCGACCAGAAAATCGGCGTGATCCCTTACAGCCCGCTCGCATCGGGCCGGCTCACCCGGGATTGGTCGGCGGAAAGCACCATGCGCTCCGAGACCGATCGGATTGCGAAGGGCAAATACGACGCCAGCGCCGACATGGACAAACAAGTCGTCGAGCGCGTTGCCGAGATTGCCAGGCAGCGCGGCGTTCGCCGCACGCACATCGCGCTGGCGTGGTTGCTGCAAAAAGAACCCGTGACCGCGCCGATTGTTGGCGCGACAAAGCTTGCGCATCTGGATGAAGCTGTTGGGGCGCTGGACGTGAAGCTCGCGCAGGAAGAGGTGGCGTATCTGGAAGCGCCGTATGTGCCGCATCGCGTGGTAGGACATCAGTAAACCAGAGCTTATGTAACAGCGTGGTTTGCAGTTATCCACAGCTATTGAACAATGGAGGCGCGTTCAACTGGCCAAAAGACTGGATTTAATGAATCAACAAATTTAGAAACCGGTTCCGGCTTAAAAGGCGCTTGACGGCGGCACCTGATTCACTATACTGAATCTGTTCATTGAACTAAACCCAAACGTTTAGTGAACAATCGGTCGATCAGAGTTGACATTATGCCCAGTGCCACTCTTCGCGATGTTGCCAAGCGCGCCGGCGTTTCGCTAGGCACCGCCTCACACGCCTTGAACAACCGCGCCAGCGTGTTGCCCGAGACACGCGAGCGCGTGCTGCAGGCGGCCAACGCGCTGGGCTACAAACCCAAAGAGGGCAACGGCAAGCCGCACGACCTGACCGTGATCGGCATGTTGACCAAGCACGATTTTGGCGCGCCGGTCGAGATCAACCCCTTCTTCTCGCACGTCCAGCTCGGCGTGGAAAGCGAATGTCGCGCGCGCGACATCAGCCTGATGTACGCCAACATCGAGGTAAATGCCAGCAATCACCCTGTGGTGTGGCCGCGCATGGTCACCGAGGGTTACGTCGATGGCTTGATCGTGGTCGGCACGTATATCAATGAGTTGGTGGACGGGCTGAAGCGCAAGTTGAACAAACCGATCGTGCTGGTGGACAGCTACGCGCCGGCCTACGGCTTCGACAGCGTGTTGATCGACAATGTCAATGGCGCAAGGGAAGCCGCGCTGCATTTTCTGGCAAATGGCCACCGCCAGGTCGCCATCCTGGGCTCGAACCCACATTCACCTCCCGACATCCTGGAGCGCCGCTTCAGCTTTATCGAAACCATGCTGGAGCAGGGCGCGAGCGTGCATGTGGAAGATACGCGCCTCTTGCGCGAAGAGTGCTACCCCGCAGCCTTGCGTCTGATGCAGCAGCGCCCGGAAATCCGCGCCTATTTTGGCTGTAACGACGATTCTGCCATCGGTGTGGTGAATGCCGCGCGTGATTTGGGGCTTGAAGTGCCGCGCGATATCTCGATCATTGGCTTCGACGATATTGACCTTGCGGCGGAGATCAAGCCGGCGCTCACAACAGTGCACGTGCCGAAGCAGTGGCTCGGCAAGCTGGGTGTGCAACGGTTGATCGAGCGGGCGCAGCACGGCGATCAACCACCGCTCAGCATCACCGTGGCAACCCACCTGGTGGAGCGCGGAACAGTCGCCAGGGTTGGCGCCAGCAAGGAGGTCGCGCATCGTTAATACGCC
>JBDHWI010000202.1:0-5283 GCA_039810125.1 Thermoflexales bacterium
CATTGCGCCTCGTGGCCCTGGCGACCACCGAGGTCGACAAACGCATCATCGCCAGGGTGGATGAGCCGGAGCGCCGCGCTCGGCTGCACACACTACGCCGGACGGCATCCACCACCGTGCGCAGCATCATTTTCATCATTGCGGTTCTGAGCGCCGTGGCCACGATGGGCATCAACATCGGGCCGGCACTGGCGGCCGCAGGCATCCTGGGTCTGGCCGTGTCGCTGGGCGCGCAGACGTTCATCAAAGACATGATCGGCGGCCTGACCATCCTGCTCGAGGATGAATTTCGCGTCGGCGACTCGGTCAAGATTGGCTCGGTGAGTGGCGATGTGGAGCGCATCACCTTGCGCCGCACCGACCTGCGCGACACCGAGGGCAGGTTGTATATAGTGCCGAACGGCGATGTGCGCATCGTGGCCAACGAGTCGCGCGATTGGGCGCGCGCGCTGGTTGAGTTGAACTTTCGCTACAACGCCGACGTGCGAAAGGCCATGGCGGTGTTGGACGAGGCGTTGGTATTGCTGGAAGCAGATCCGCGCGTAAAGCCCTATCTATTGGATCGCCCCGAACTCTTCGGTTGGAATGCGTTGAGCGACTGGGCGGTGCAGGTGCGATTGCGCGCCAAGGTGATGGCCGGCCGGCAATCCGAGGTCTCACGCATCATGCGCCAGATTGCGATCGAGGCGCTGCAAGCAGCCGGCGTGCCGGTGGAGAGCCGTCAAAATCTGTTGATCACATCGGCCGGCTCACCAGTCAACCCAGTATGAAGCTGCCTTGCCGCGCTTCTGCTCACGGCCATGTCTCAACCCGCTTCCAACGAACAATTCAACAAGTATCTGGAGATTGTCACGACCATCGTTCTCGCCATCGCATCGGTGCTGACCGCGTGGGGCGGCTATCAAGCCTCAGAATGGAATGGGGTGCAATCCATCAGCCTGAGCCAGGCTTCGGGCAGGCGCACGCAAGCCTCACAGCTATCGAACCTCGGTGGGCAAGACCGATTGACCGATGTCATGACGTTCGGCAGTTGGGTGGAAGCGATGGCTGCAAAGGATCAGCCCCGCGCCGACTTTATCCGCGCCCGTTTCCGCGCCGAGTTCAAGCCGGCGTTCGAGGCGTGGGTGGCGACCAGGCCGCTGGAAAACGCGAATGCGCCGGCGACGCCATTCGATATGCCGGAATACGCGCCGGCGCGATCCCAGCGCGCGGCCGAGCTGGAGGCGGAGGCAGACGCGCTATATGCCAAAGGGGCAACTGCCTCCGACATATCGAGCGCGTATGTGCGCGCATCGCTGTTCGTCGCGGCCTCGCTGTTCTTCGCCGCGATCTCGAAGACGTTCGAGGTGCGCAATCTGCGCGTTATTACGCTTGGCCTGGCAGTCGCACTGCTGTTGCTTGGTGCACTGTCGTTAATCCCCTTGTCTGTTGCATGAAGGACTTTCTCACCCGTTACGTCGACCCGCTTGATCTGTGGACGGAGATGCTGTATGGCCTGCTCATCGTGTTGACGTTCACGATGGCCTTCCGCGCCATTGACCGCACCATAGTGTCAGACTTGGCAGCGAGCGAGCAGGTCAATCGGCTCTTCCTCGCGGCCATCGGCTGCGCGGTCGCCTGGGGGCTGATTGACGGCGTGGTGTATGTGCTGAGTTGCGTCGCCGAGCGCGCGCAGCAGCGCAAGCTCATTCAAGACGTCCGCGCAGCGCCGGATGAGCTTGCGGCGGTCGATATGGTCGCCGAACGGCTCGACCTTGGACTTGCGTCAATCGCGGGTGATGCTGCCCGCAATGCCTTGTATCGCGAAGTTCAGGTCAAGCTGCGCGCCGGTGCGCTGGTCATCCCCGTCATCACTGCCGAGGATTTCTACGGCGCAGCGATCACCGTGGCCGTCGCCATCGCCGCGACGTTGCCGGTCGTCGTGGCGTTGCTCTTCTTTACAGACCCATTCGTGTCGCTGCGCGTCTCGAACCTGATCGCCATCGGCATGCTCGTGCTGGTAGGCTATGGCTGGGCCAGGCAGTCGGGCACGCGCCCGCCACTCAGCATCGGCCTGGTGTTGGCGGCTGTCGGCGTGCTGGTCGTGTTGATCGCGATTCCGTTGGGAGGATAAGTCTGTCAGGATGGTGATCACTATGAGCTACATTGCGCTTGGTGTTTTGTTCGAGGAGTCCACCGGCGGCATTCCAGCCGCGATCAAGGGCGTGATCGAGTTCGCGGCCCTGTTGATCGAATTGCTGGCCGTGGCGATCATCATCATCGCCACCGCGGTCGCGACGGTGGTCTACGTTCGCAGGGTCATCAACCGCGCGGCCGGCCTGCCAGGCTACGAGCAATACAAGGTGCGGCTGGGCCGCGCGCTGTTGCTGGGTCTGGAGATCCTGGTCGCCGCCGACATCGTGCGCACGGTGGCGTTGGAACCGAGCCTGACCAACGTCGGCATCCTGGCGCTGCTGGTCGTCATCCGAACTTTTCTGAGCTGGTCGCTGGTGGTTGAGATCGAGCACCGCTGGCCATGGCAGAATCGCACTGAGGCGCATGTGGCTGCCGCCGAAGCGCGCGAACACACCGACAAGGAACGCACTGCCGAATAGCAAAGGATCATCCAGCACGCATGGCAGCACTCAAACTTCCAGCGCTCTTCATCGCCCTGCGCGGCGTGAAGGCACTGCCCCAAGAGATTCTCGCCGGCATCACGCTGGCCGCGCTGATGATTCCGCTCAACATCGGCTATGCGCAAGTTGCCGGCTTGCCGCCCGTCGTTGGGTTGTATGGCGCGATCGTGCCGATGCTCGCATACGCCATCTTCAGCACCTCGCGCAACGTGGTCGCCAGCCCTGATGCAGCCATCGCCGCCATCATGGGCGGATTGTTGATGACAATGGCTGCGCCGGCCGATCCGCGCTATGTGCAACTGGCGCTGGCGCTCGCGCTGCTGTGCGCGCTGATCTTCTTTTTGTTCTGGGTCTTCAAGCTGGGCTTCCTGGCCAATTTTCTATCGCGCGCGGTGCTGATTGGCTTCGTCAGCGGGATGGGCATCGAAGTCTTCGTCAGCCAGATCAAGAAGATCATGGGTGTGTCGCTGGAGGCTGAGGGGTTCTTCCGTGAGATCGTCGAGTTGATCTCCAAGCTGCCAATCGCGAACCTGTATTCTGTGGCGATTGGCGTCGGCAGCATCGCGATCATCCGCCTGTTGAAGCGCTATGCGCCGAAGGTGCCGGGCGCGCTGATTGCGCTGGCCGTGATGACGATCATCGTCGCCGCGTTCAATCTCGACCAGCGCGGCGTCAGCGTGCTGGGGGCAGTGCCGCCTGGCTTGCCGGCCTTTGCCTTTCCGCATGTGTCGCTGGCCGATTACTTCCGGCTGATTCCAGGCGCGCTGGCAATCTGCGGCGTCACGCTGGCGGAGGGGCTGTTGCTAGCGCGCAAATATGCCCAGAAGTATCGCTACTCCCTCGACACAGACCAAGAATCTCTGGCATACGGCGCAGCCAACATCGCTGCTGGCCTCACCGGCGCGCTCGTGCTTGGCTCAAGCGCATCCCGCACAGCAGCCATGGAGGACGCCGGCGCACGCAGCCAGTGGCCGAGCGTCGTGGCAGCCATTGTGGTGGCTATCGTGCTGCTCTTCTTCAGCGGCCTGCTGGCGCTGTTGCCCAACGCCGCACTCGGCGGCATCGTCGCCAATGCCGTGCTGTCGCTCATCGAAGTGCATGAGTTGCGCGCATTGTTCCAGGTGCGCCGCAGCGAATTCTGGATCGCAGTCGTGGCACTGTTGAGTGTGCTGGTGCTCGGCGCGCTGCCGGCGGTGGCCATCGCCTTCCTGCTCAGCACGATTGACGTGGTGCGCCGCGCCGCATCGCCGAAAACGGCTGTGCTTAAAGAGTATCCAGATGGCTTCTTCAACAGTGACGACACAGTGACGCAGACCGAGCCGGGGTTGACGATCTATCGCTTCGGCGCGTCACTGTTCTTCGCCAATGCCAGCTTGTTTTTGGAGCAGGTCAAGCAACTGGCCGGCCATGCCGATCCGCCATTGCGCTGGTTTGTCCTCAATGCCGAGATGATCAACGACATCGACACGACCGGCGCAGAGGCGCTGGAACAGGCGATTGGCTACCTGCATGAGCGCGGCATCGTTTTTGCCATCTCACGCGCTCACGCCCCGGTGCCGGCGCTGCTGGCGCGCTACGATCTACTCCACGAAATCGGACAGGATCACCTCTTCGCAACCAATCGCGATGTCGTCGATGCTTTTCGGCGCGCGCAAAACGTGCCAGATGCGTCGGTGCGCGCTGGAGACAAACTATGATCAACTCAGTCTCACCCACACACAGCGATCCACCACATCCTGGCATGGTATGGATTGCCGGCGGCACGTTCCAGATGGGATCGAACGACTTCTACCCCGAAGAGAAGCCCGTGCATCGCGTGAGCGTGGATGGCTTCTGGATGGACGCGCACACCGTCACAGTTGCCGAGTTCGCTCGCTTCGTCGAGGCTACGGGTTACGTCACCGTCGCCGAGCGCCCGCTCAACCCCGACGACTACCCCGGCGCGCAGCCCGATTTGCTCGTGCCCGGCGGCCTGGTGTTCCGGAAGACCAGCGGCCCGGTCAAACTCGACGACTACCGCCAGTGGTGGGCATATGTGCCGGGCGCGACCTGGCGACTGCCGTACGGCCCGAAGAGTGAAGCTACGGGTCGCGAGAACCACCCCGTCACGCAGGTGAGCTACGAAGATGCTGAGACTTACGCCAGATGGGCCGGCAAGGCGCTGCCGACCGAGGCCGAATGGGAGTTCGCCGCGCGCGGCGGGTTGGACGGTGCAGTTTTCACCTGGGGCAACGAGCACTTCCCGAATGGCAAGGCGATGGCGAACTGTTGGCAGGGCGAGTTCCCATGGCAGAACACGCGGCTGGATGGCTACTTCGGCACGTCACCGGTCGGGTCGTTCCCGGTCAACGGCTACGGCTTGTATGACATGTCTGGCAACGTGTGGGAGTGGACGTGCGACTGGTACGCGCCGCGCCACCCGGACGATCCAGTCAAGTCGTGCTGCACACCGAGCAACCCGCGCGTGCTGTCACCTGATCAAAGCTACGATGCGGCGCAGCCGCATGTGCGCATCCCGCGCAAGGTGACGAAGGGCGGCTCGCACCTGTGCGCGCCGAACTACTGCTTTCGGTATCGGCCGGCGGCGCGCTCACCCGAGATGATCGACACGGCCACCTGCCACATCGGATTTCGCTGCATCGCTCGCGTAGAATGAGCATCTGTCTCA
>JBDHWI010000203.1:0-5248 GCA_039810125.1 Thermoflexales bacterium
TGGACAACGGCACAAATCAGGGCACCGCCTGGCGTGCATCGGGTTTTGTAGACACGAGCTGGCTGCAAGGCCCTGCTCCGTTGGGATATGGCATCTCGGTATCGACCACGGTCAATGGCGGGCCGAGTGGCGCGCGCTATATCACAACCTACTTCCGCCACACCTTCAACGTGACGAATCCAGGCCAATACCAGACATTGACACTATATGTGCGACGAGACGATGGGGCGGTGGTATATCTGAATGGGACAGAGGTGGCTCGTTCAAACATGCCGGCGGGGGCAATCGGCTACAAGACGCGGGCAGCGAAGACGGTGAGCGGCGCCAGTGAGGCGACGTTCTACAGCTATGCGATACCGCTAGGCGCACTGGTAGCCGGCGGCAACACATTGGCAGTGGAAGTGCATCAACGCGCTGCCAGCAGCAGCGACATCGTATTCGATCTCAGCCTGGTGGCTGTTCCATGAAGACTTCAACTCTCGAAACGAGCCGGTGACAGCAATCGTTGCCGCCGGCGAGTTGTGCAACGCAGGACTATTTCAACAGGGTGGCGAGCTTGCGAAGATACTCCCACGAATAAATGCCATAGCGGCAGCCGCCCTTCCATGTGATGTTGATGGCGTAGCTGCCGACAGGGTTGATCGACTCCAACGTGTACGAGCGCGGGCGAACGATCTTGAGCGGGTCAGGATTGTTGCGCTCCTCGTTGCAGGTGGCGCAGGGGCAGGCATCGCTGAGCAGCTTGAAGGGAAGCTCGGTGGCCTGGCCATCGTCCCAGGTGATCGCAAGTATGGCGCGCGTCTTGTCGGCAGTGATCGCAGTCGGTCGCATGAGGCCGATTGTACGCAAGTGAACGATAGCATCTGGAGTGTTTCAGGCGTCGCACAAGTCACGGATGCTCAAGCCCATGCGCTTGGAGCAACACATCATCAGCTAGCAATGCCTGTGTCGCACCGTCGGCCACCACGCAGCCATTGTCCATGATGATGCTGCGCGGGAACAGTTCTTGCGCCATGCGCAGGTCGTGCGTGGAGACGAGCATGGTCTGCGGCAATTCGCGCAACAGGTTGATGAGTTCACGCCGGCCGCGCGGGTCCAGGCCGGCAGTTGGCTCATCCAGCACCAGCACTTCCGGCTGCATCGACAACACCGTGGCAATTGCGATGCGCTTCTTCTGCCCGACGCTGAGGTGATGCGATATGCGGCTGCTGAATTCGCCCATATGCACATCCGCCAGAGCCTGCGTCACGCGCTCGCGCACGACCTGCTCTGGCAGTCCTTGATAGATTGGCCCGAAGGCCACATCGTCGAACACCGTCGGCGAGAAGAGCTGGTCATCGGGTTGTTGAAAAACCAGCCCCACCGCGGCCCGCACCTGCGCCAATTCCTGCTTGTTGCACCCTTTCAGGTCGATGCCGCACACTCGTGCGCAGCCCTGTTGAACGGGGAAGATGCCATTCAGGTGCAGAATGAGCGTGGATTTGCCGGCGCCATTGCGCCCCAGCAATGCCACCTTTTCACCTGGCGCAATAGTGATCGATACCCCTTTCAGCGCCGGGTAGCCGTCCGGATACTTAAACGATAGATCATCCACATGGATTGAGTGATGCATGATGTAAAACCATTACGCGCCAAGCAAACGTGACAACCCAAACAATGCTGCCAGCACAATGAGTCCGGCAATCAGCACGACTTGATGCATGACCGGCACGCGCGGCAAGGCGAATCCGCGCACCTCACCGTCGTAGCCGCGCGCAGCCATGGCTGCGTAGATGCGGTCGCTACGGTCAAGCGCCCGCAGGAAGAGATTGCCGGCCATGCCGCCGGCGACCTTGCCGCGCCACACGATGGAACCGCCGGTTTTGAGGCCGGCTTGCGGCACTGCCCCGCTGCGTGCGGCGCGCGCGCGCAATAGTCGTGTCGCCTCATCCGCCAGCACGAACAGATAGCGCCACATCAACCCGAAGATGGCAACGAGCAAGCGCGGAATTTTCACGGCGCGCATCGCCATCAGCAACTGTGGGAAAGGCGTGCTGCTCGCCAGCGTGATTGCCATCTGTAGCGAGATGTATGACTTGAGCAGAATGCTGAAGAAACGTTCTGTGCCCTCTACGCTGGCCGTGAGCGTGACAAAGCCGAGTTGCGCCATGAACAGCGATTCACCCTTCACCGTGAACAGCACCGGCAGCGCAGCCAGCGCAAATGGAATGGCAACAGCCGCGCGCTTCAGCACCGTGCCGACGCCAAGATTGGACAGGACGATGACGCTGATGCTGATGGCGAACAGCAGGATATACACGGGCCAGGCGCCCGCCGGCGCGAGCGAGGTGGTGAGGATGAACGTGACCGTCAGCACGAATTTCACGCGGGCATCGAGCGCATGGATGGGGCTGTTCCCTGGCTCATAGGGATCGAGAAAATGAATGTGCATTGCGCGTGATGAGGCAGGCGGTCACACTTGTTCCAGAACGTTGATTTGTCTGTGGATCGGCACATTGGATGCGCCTACTGCGTCTTGCCCTGCGCATTACGCCGTGAAAGCGCCAGCGCGCCGACAACTGCAGCGACGATCACCACACCAACGATGCCGGCGATGATGGTTGCCAGCGCTTCGTTCGATACACCCGGCATGACGTAGTCGGGGATGATGCTGTAGGGCGCGCTGGCCGCTTGATGCAGAAAGCCGGCCTGCTCGGCCACCCATTCCAGCCCGTCGGGATGGGCCGATGCGAGTGGCGACATGATTGCCAGCGCCAGTGCGATCACCAAGCCGGCAACCCACACGGCCTTGCCGGCCGGCTTGCCCTCTCCGATGCCGAGCAAATCGCGGCGCGCGACATAGATGAAGGCCAGCGCACCGACGGTGATCAACCCTTCGCCGATGCCGATCAGCACATGCACGCCGCCCATCGCCGGCACTGCGATGTTGGCCGGCGAGGTGCCGGAGAGGGCGAGCTGCAGCGCGCACGCGAGTGCCGAGATCACTACAGCCAGCCACGCGCCGATGAACCCGCCAGCGAAGATGCCCCAGGCCCTGTTGCCGGAGAGCCGGCGCAGTGTGGTATAGGCGAAGTGGCCAACGAATGCGCCGATGATGCCCATGTTGAAGATATTTGCGCCGAGTGCGAGCAACCCGCCATCCTGGAAAATCAGCGCCTGCACGCCAAGCACGCTGGTCATCACCAGCACTGCCGCCCATGGGCCAAGCAGGATGGCGGCGAGCGCTGCGCCAAGCAGGTGGCCAGACGTGCCGCCGGCGACAGCGAAGTTCAGCATCTGGCCGGCGAAGATGCAAGCTGCCAGCACGCCCATCATCGGCACGTGTCGCTCACCCAGATCGGCATTGACGCGGCGCAGGGCAATGGCAATGACGATGGCTGAAAGGATCCAAAACAAGATGGCGACTGGCGTGGACAAGAAGCCATCGGGGATATGTAGTTGAGCAGGGGATGCGAGCATTGAAAAATTCTCCTTTTGCGTCTTCACTTTTTATCGACACTGCCGGCACAGGCCGAACAAGGCCAGATGATCGGTGGTTATCTTGAAGCCATGGTTCAGTTCAATCTGCTTGAAGACACCTTCCATCATTTCGTGGCCGAACTGTTCCACGCGCCCGCAGCGCTCGCATACCAGATGGTGGTGTGGTTGAGCGCCGGCCATCTCATACACTTTGCTGCCTGTGCCGAGGTCGCAATTGGTGATGAGGTGTTGCTCGGCTAGAAAATCAAGGGTGCGATAGACAGTTGCACGGCTGATCGCCGGCGCCTTCTTCACCACGCGACTGTAGATTTGCTCTGGCGTGCTGTGGCTTCTGCCGGCAGCCACCGCATCCAAAATCATTTGGCGTTGTGGCGTCATGCGGAAGCCGCGCTGGCGAATGACGCGGGAAGGGTCGGGCTGATCGGCATTTGGCATGATATTTAGCTGTTGCGAATTATTGCAACAGCATATTTTATTCCTTGCTGCTATTACGCAGCCCGGATCGATTTGCATTCATGTGTGCAAGGCGCATTGTTGTCAGATGGCGGCGGTATTACACTCGCCACAAATGACTGCAACCAAGATCGTGCTTGTCGCTGGCGCCGGCGTGGTTGGCCTGTGCGTCGCGCATTTCGCATTGCGCAAGGGGCATCGCGTCATCATTGTCGAGCGCGGCGCGCCGGATCACGATTCATGCTCGCTCGGCAACGCCGGCATGATCGTGCCAAGCCATTTCGTGCCGCTCGCCGCACCGGGCATGATCGAATATGGCCTGCGCACCATGTGGCAGCCCGAAAGCCCGTTCTACATCAAACCGCGCATCGACAAAGACCTGATTGATTGGAGCTTGAAGTTCAGGCAGGCAGCCACAGCCGAGCACGTTGCCAGGGCTGCGCCGGTGCTGCGTGACCTGAGCATGGCCAGCCGGCAATGCTATATTGAGCTGGCTGCGCAGCGCAACAACGACTTTGGCCTGGTGCAACGCGGGTTGTTGATGCTGTGCAAGCGCCAGGATGCCTTGCACGAAGAGGGTGAGACAGCGAAAACGGCGCACGCGCTCGGCATTCCTGCCGAAGTGATGTCACCTGAGCAGGTGGCACAACTCGATCCCAACGTGACGATGGATGTCGCCGGCGGTGTGTATTATCCGAAAGATTGCCACCTCACGCCACAACGATTTGTCGCCGGCCTCACCCGCGACCTGATTGCGAATGGCGCAGAATTTCGCTGGCAGACCGAGGTGACTGGCTGGCGCATCAGCGGCGATGGCGTCGAGGCGGTTGTCACATCGAAGGGTGAGTTGCAGGCTGACGAATATGTGATCGCCGGCGGCGCATGGACGCCGAACATGGCGCGCGACCTGCAGGTGAACCTGCCGATGCAGGCCGGCAAAGGCTACAGCCTGACGCTGCCTTCACCGCCGCAGTTGCCCGAGATCTGCGCCATCTTCGTCGAGGCGCGCGTGGCTGTCACACCGATGGGCAGTGCGCTGCGTGTGGGTGGCACGATGGAGATCACTGGCCTCGACGAATCGATCAATGCGGCGCGCGTGCGCGGCATCATCAACGCCGTGCCGAAGTACTATCCGAAATTCAAGGCGGAGGACTTCGCCGGCGTGCGGCCCTGGCGCGGTTTGCGGCCGGTGTCGCCGGATGGCCTGCCCTATGTCGGGCGGTTGAAGCGCTACAAGAATGTAAGCGTCGCCGCCGGCCATGCCATGATGGGCCTGAGCTTGGGGCCGATCACCGGCAAGTTGATGTGCGAGGTG
>JBDHWI010000204.1:0-5194 GCA_039810125.1 Thermoflexales bacterium
GCACTTCTTTTCTTGTTGATTTCAGATCAGCTTCTGCTTCACTGCCAGCGCCACGGCCTCGGTGCGGTTGGTCACAGCCAGTTTGCCGAGGATGCTGCTGACGTGGAATTTCACTGTCGATTGGCTGACGTAGAGCTTGCCGGCGATGTCGTGATTGCTCAGACCCTCGACCATCAGCGTCAACACCTCGCGCTCGCGCTCGGTCAAATCGCTGCCGATGGCCGGTGGCTGCGTGGTGGCGTGAATGAGCGCCTGAGTAGCCTCGGGGGCAAGCGTGGGGCGGCCGGCATGCGCCGCGCGGATGGCAGCCGCCAACTCGTCCGCCCCGATATTCTTCAGCAAATAGCCGATGGCGCCGGCCTTCAGCGCGCCCTGCACCAGTTCGTCTTCCTTGAAGCTGGTCAGCGCGATCACCTGAATGCGCGGATCCTTCTCGCGGATGGCACGCGTGGCTGCCGCACCGTCCATTTCCGGCATCATCAGGTCCATCAGCACCACATCGGGCTTGACGCGCGCGCACACGCGCGCCGCCTCGACTCCATTTGCCGCCTCGCCTGCCATCTCCAGATCGTCAAAGATCGACAGCAGCGCATTCAGCCCACTTCGCACCATCGGGTGGTCGTCAACAATCACAACACGAATCATGTTTGCCGGTTAATTGTATCGAAAAATAAGATTGCCACGAAACCATGACGATGTGAAAGAGCGCGCTCGATCGCACCTGTCGCGCCTGAAGATCAGCATGGCACGGTGACCTGGACGGTCGTGCCTTTGCCGAGTTGGCTGCGAATCTCCAACTCTGCCTCGATGGCCGCTGCGCGCTCGCGCATGATGTCGAGGCCGAGGTGCGTTGGCTTGCTGATCGTGGTGTCGAAGCCGCTGCCGTTGTCGATGATGGTCAGTTGCACACAGCGCTTGAGCGGCGCGGCATCGCCGGCAGCCGGCGGGGAGATCACCACCACCTCTGCCTCGCTCGCGCCGCTATGCTTGGCCACGTTGTTCAGCGCCTCCTGCGCGATGCGATACAGCGACACCTTCACATCTGGCTCCAACGCGATGCCATTGTCGATGCGCAGATTCACATGCACCCGCGCGCGGCTGGTGATGGATGCCACAAGTTGCTTGAGCAGGTCATGGAGGTTGGCCTCCATCAGCGCAGCGGGGCGCAACTCCAGCAGCAGCGTGCGCATCTCGGCCAGCGCGCCGCGGTTGAGCTGGCGCAATTCTTCGAGTCGCTTCTTGCCCTCCACCGGGTTGCGCTCCCAGATGCGCGGCAGCACGTCGGCGATGACGCTGGCCGAAAACAGCGTCTGGGTGACGGCGTCGTGCAGGTCGCGCGCCAGCCGGCTGCGCTCATTGGCGACGGCGATCTGCTCGGCTTGCCGGCGCAACTCATTTTCAATGTGTTTGCGCTGTGTCACATCGCGCATGATGACCACCGCAAGCACCTCGCTGTCGCGATTGATTTTGGTGATGGCGGCTTCGGCGGGGAACTCGCGGCCGTTCTTGTCCACCCCGAAGATCGGGCTGCGCTCGCCCATGGCACGCGAGGCCACTGGTGAGCGGAGGAAATGATCGAAATGCGCGCGGTGGATTCTGGCGTAGCGCGCCGGCAGCAGCATCGTCAGCGGCTTGCCCATCACCTCGCCGGCGGTGTAGATGAAGATATCCTCTGCGCCGCGATTGAAGTACAAGATGTTCTGGTGGATGTCGAACGCGATCACCGCATCGACCATGACGTTGAACAACTCGTTCAGGTTCAGTTGGACAGCCGAAAGCGTCATACCGCGTGTTGCACCTTGTCGTGGATGAAGTATAGAGCCTTCAACACGCTGTCAACCGGATCTGACTTGCTGACGAACAGATCCACACCCTCAGCCAGAGCCTGTTTGCGCGCTTCTGGCCGGCCGCTCAGGGCAATTACCCTCAGTTGTGGGTCGAGCAGGCGCAAGGAGTCGATCTTGTGTTGGTCGGGCAGGCCGGGCAATTCCCAGTCCAGCAAAACGACCTGCGGATAAGCCTTGAGGATGCCACGCAGCAACTCGTCGGCGGCGCCGGCTTCGCCGACGACATTGAAGGCCAGCTCCTGCTCGATGAGCAGGCGCAGGGCTGAGCGAACCTTCAATTGGTCATCAGCGAGCAGAACGCGCACGGGGTTTGCGGCGGGCATGGCATGGATATTCTAGAAAAACTGTCGGGTGTGGCGTCAGAAGACAGTTTAGTTGACGACTGGCCGATGGAACAGGATTTTACTGCCGGCATGAGGGATGCATGAATTTTGTTGCAAGCGTAAGCTGTCCGGCAGTTCGCAACGCTTGAAATCATCATTCATACACAAGCAGGAAATAGCTGCAAAGCACAGGAGACAAATCATGACCAAAACTTCTACCTTCAAGGGGCGCGTGATCGAAGACCCGCCCATCGCAAAGTTCCTTTTCTCAGATGTCCGCGCTGCGTGGATCTGGCTGCCCATCCGGCTGTGGCTGGGTTGGCAGTGGCTGGAAGCTGGCTTGGGCAAGGTGCAAAACCCCAAGTGGGTGCAGACTGGTGAGGCCCTCAAGGGCTACTGGATGAACGCCGTGAAGGTGCCGGAAACGGGCAAGCCGCCCATCGCCTTCGATTGGTATCGCGATTTCATCAACGGCCTGCTGCAGAGCAACAGCTACACCTGGTTTGGCCCGTTGGTTGCGTGGGGTGAGGTGCTTGTCGGTATCGGCTTGATCGTGGGTGGGTTCGTCGGCATCGCCGCCTTCTTCGGTCTGCTGATGAACTTCAGCTTCATCATGGCCGGCTCGGCCAGCACAAATGGCTTGCTACTCATCATCGCCGCCGTGCTGATTCTGGCCTGGAAGGTCGCCGGCTACATCGGCGCAGACTACTTCCTGCTGAAGTGGCTGGGGGTGCCATGGCGAACCGCCGCGCCGGATGCGGAAGCGCCGCCGGTGCAACCCAAGCCGGCCAAGTAACAGATCATTCCCTCACTATCTCCTCTCGTGAGCGTCTCTCCCGCTTTTGGCGGGAGAGACCGTTTTTCCATCCGCTGTTTGCCACAACCTGCTATAGCCGGTATTGCGCCGGCACGCGCGTCATTGCCAGCCGCCGCTTCAGTGGCGAATAGTGTTTTTGGAAGTAGCGCTGCCGGCTGTGCCACTTGTGGCGCTCGGCGCGCGCGCTGGCCTGGCCGCTGCTTGCGCCGCCAAAGTGCGTGACTACCGCCTGCGGCACGCACCACACCTGCCAGCCGGCGTGGTGCATCCGCATCGCCCAGTCGATCTCCTCAGAGTACATCTCGTACCCTTCGTCGAGCAGGCCGACTTGCGCGATGGCCTCGGTGCGGGCGAACATGGCTGCGCCGAGCGGCGTGCCGATGGGGAATGGCGGGCCGGCGTATCTCGCCGGTGGGTAGCGCCCATCCAGCGCTGTGTTGCGAAAGCGCGCCTGCAGGCGCGGCACTGTGTCGATCATCAGCTGCATCAGCCCAGGCAGCGCAAATGCGCCGTGCTGCAGCGTGCCGTCTGGGTTGAGCAATTTCGGTCCGCACAGCCCGCATTGTGGGGTGGTCTGCATGAAATCGATCAGCGCCTTTGTTGTGCCGGCATGGACAACTGTGTCGGGGTTGAGCAGCCAGACGAATGGTGGTTCTGGCGCTCGCTCAATGTTCGACTCAGGATTCAAAATCTGCCGTAGCGCGAGATTGTTGCCCTTCACGTAGCCGATGTTGTCGTCGCGGGCGATGAGTTCAACAGCTGGAAATTCGGCGCGCACCATCGCCGGCGTGTCGTCGCTCGACGCGCTATCGACCACGATGATGCGTGATGCCAAACCCGACAGGTTTTTGAGGTTTGCCAGGTCGGCTGTGAGTGACTGCAGGCACCCGCGCAGCAAATCGCGCACATTCCACGAGACGATGATGACTGCGAGTGCCATTGCTGCATCCCTTCGTTGCTGCGTCATGCCCAATCGCCAATTCAAAATCGGAAATGCGAGATGGTCAGGGTTCAACCAGCGTCACCAGGATCGGCGAGACGTTGCTGTTGATGGCTGCGATCTCGACCTGCTCCTGAATCAATGCGCCCCAGATGCGGAACGGGTTGCGCACCGGCACGCGATTCAGCACGATGCAGCCGCGCACCACAACCTGCTTGCCCGGCGCGAGGTAATACAGCGTGCTGCCGTTGTATTCCACCTTGTCCAGATCATCCAGCGTGCCGACGGCCCAGCGCCAGGGGTGATCTTCGCCGGTGTTGGTCTCGTAGTTCACGCCCACGCGCCACACGCCTGGCTCCTCGGGATAGCCTTTGCTGTAGCGGTTGGTGTCCATCGTGTAGCAATCGTCGGGGTCGAAGGGGCCGGCGGTGCGGATGGGCACATTGCCGGCGTTGCGAATGGTGGTGGTGAAATACAGCGTGTCGCCGACCTTCATCGTCACTTCGCTCGATTCGCCGGCGCCGCTCCAGGCAATGCCCTGCCCGTTCGGCTGCACCACGATCTCGGCCATTGGCCGGCCGCTGTCCTTGATCGTCAGCGGTTTGGTCAGCACGTCGCGCTGGCCGATCTTGTCCACGCTCTCGGCGACAATCTGATACTGCCCATCCGGCGGCGGGTCGGCGCCCAAGTTGATGCCGCCGTCATAGTCGTAGGCATAGCGGCCGGCGGGCAATTGATCCTCGTTCAGAATGACGCGCAGCCCTTCCTGGCGCGGCACGTCGTAGCGAAAGTTGTTCGGACCGATCACGTACACGCTCAGCTTTGCCGGCTTGCTGGTGACCACGTTGATGTAGACGTGATCATCGATGGCGTCGCGGTTTGGCGTGAACACCTCGCCGGAGACTGTGAACTCCTCGATCTTGGGAAACGACACATCGGCATTTTCAATCACCAGCGAGCCGGATTGCTCCATCGTCCGCCCGTCGTCGGTCGTCGCCTGCACCGTCCAGGTGTAGACGCCGTTGGGCAACATGCGGCCGCCGGCGATGCCGTTGAAGAGCAACTCGTAGGGGCGTGGGCTGGCTGGCCGGCTGGCGTCGCTGCGCACATCGTGGCGCTGGCCGGCGCTGTCGGTCAGGAAGATGGAAACCTTTGCTGGCGCGTTGAGCGAGTAGGCGATGCGCGTCAGGTCAGCGCTGCCATCGCCGTTGGGGCTGATGGCGCCAGGAGTGACAGCGACGTTGCTGAGTGCAGGGCGGCCGGCAGC
>JBDHWI010000205.1:0-5172 GCA_039810125.1 Thermoflexales bacterium
GCCGGCTCGAAGCGCGGCGGCAGGGCATCCTTGACGGGCCGCATGCGCAGCGCGGCCGGGAAGTAGCCCATGCGGCCATGCAGCGCGGCCAGCAGCGCGACGGCGATGGCGCTGAGGCTGGGCGGGTGGATGAGGATGGGTTCGCTCTGCCATTCGGATGGGGAGAGCGGGACGCGGGCGAGCAAGGCATCGAGCTGCGGGGCAAAGGGCTGCTGGTGGTCGAACTGCGCCGGCGCGTCGATGACGCGGGTGATGGGGGCGCCGGCGAGCGCTTCGACGCCGGCGCGCTGCTCCGCGCTGAGCGGGTGAGAGAAGTTGAGGAGGATCATGGGTTGGCGCTGGCTCACACAACGGAATCTGTAAGTGCGCAGACTTGATCGCACAATTCACTGGCCTTTTCTATGATTTCCGCCGCCGGCGTGGGTTTCTTGCGCATCTCTGTGTGCGCCAAATCGTTGCGGATTTTTCCGAGCTTCGCGTAGAGATCTGCGATGGCCCTTGCCTGTTGCAATTCCATGAAATCGCCATAGCGAGGCGACGGGTGTCCCTTGAATGTACAGCCCTCTCTTTCTGCGTTGTATTGTTTGATTGCCGCTTCGATCAGGCACCGCCGGCAATGCTCATCAAACAAATCCTTGACCTTGACATTCAACAGAAATCCGACAGTCGTTATCAATAGTTCCCTGGCGAGTGTCACTGCCTGGACGTACAGCAGACGATCCAGATACCACCGCGTCATGTTGGATTGATTCCGCAGATTCAATTGCAGTTGCGATGCCTCCCTGGGGTTTGCCAGCGCGAAGCCGGCGTAGGCATCACGCACTTGATCCCGCAGAACGTCGAAGGGCTTGTTCTTTCCTGCTGACCCGCTTGCGGGCTGATCCAGCGCGGCCTTGAGCTGGACCGCTGATGCCATCGTGCTCAGCGGGCGCGAGAGCGCCAATGCAAGGGAGGTGTCTCGAATGGCGTTAGAGAGGTCTGGTTCATCCTTTATCAAATCGGCCAAGTCCTGACCATCTCCACGCTTGGTGAATTGGATGGTCGCCATGATCCAGTCGATCATGCTGACGAATTCAGACAGGTTGATGACGGGCGCCGGCGTGGACGGGGCGGATGCCGTTTTCTGTTCGGGCGGGGCTGTTGGCGCAGGGCGCGGTCCGCCTGACCCCAACTCCAGTGCGCCGTAATACACCGCCTTGATTTGCACTTCTTTTGCAGCTTTGAGATAGGCGGCGAAAAGAAAGACGAGAAAGGGCAACGAGCGCAGGCCGTGCGTGATGTCAAAGGTGACGATGTCGCCCTTCTGCACCCTGTCTGTGATACAGGTGAAGGTTTTCCACATCTCTTCGGTGGTGCGGCCGGTTGGGATTGGCACCTTCTCGATGCGCGGGTCGTTCAGCACCTCCAAAATGGGCCAGGTATTCTTTTCTGCATCTTCGGTGACACAGACGAGCATGAGGTCGTATGTGGTGAATCGGCGCAGCGCCTCAGCGAAGACGCTACCTTCATAGTTTTTTTCTTGGTGGCGGTAGGTGGTGGAAATCCCGCGATTGCCGAGGAAAGTGATAATCACACGGCGGGGTGTTTGTGGTGTGGTCATAGCGTAAGGGTGTTTGATGCAAAGGACATATCGATCAAATCAGCGTCAGCCGCAGTCGATGCCAGGATAGCAAGATCGTTCACGCCGGCCGGAAGGTCAACCAGGCCCAGCCCAACGGCGCGGACGGTTTGTCTGGTGGGTTGGCCTTCATCACCAGCCGCCGGCTCTTGGGAAACGGGTCGCCCGTGCGGCGTTGACCACGCGCCATGCGGTAATCGCGCAGGATGCGCTCCATGAAATCGGGGTCAGCCTGCAGGCGCTCGCCAAAGGTCTTGCCGCCCCAGCCGGTGCCCCAACCCAGTTGCACCAGGCATTGGCCGGGCTTCACCTGCGCTGCGGCCTCCTTCAAGCGCTGATACACATCCGCCGGGCCGGCGCAATTCTTGGCCTGCCTGAACCACGCCCATTCTGATGCGATGCGCGATTGAGCGTGGGCATGGGTGATCTCGGCAAGTTTCAACAACCAGTCTTCATGCTGCAGTTGCAAACCCTTGCTGCGCGCCCACTGGCTGAACAGCGCACGGTCGAGCTTGAGGTCGAGCTTGAAGCTGGTATCCGGCCGCACGGCCTCCACCTCGATGGGCGAGCCGGGTTTGCCGCCGGCGTGCATCACGCTGACATTTGCCACCATCAACTGGTCGTTGCCGGCGGGCTGGCTATCGCCCACCAGCAGCGCGCGCAGCAGATCGTTGTTGGGGTTGCGGCCAAACAGTTGCTGCTCGAAGCGCTGGCCGGCAAACTCGCGCCGGCGATTGAGCTCTGCCGGCGCGGGACGCATGCGCTGCGTCTCCCAGCCGTGCCAGGCCAGCGCTGTGCGCAGCGCGCCCTTTAGCGCCGTGCCGGGCAGATAGGGTTGATCGGTCAAGGTATCCTTGATCTGCTCGCGCAATTGCGCGCCGGCGGCCACTGAGCGCGGCGCGCCCCGCATCACATAGCGAAAGAGCAGCGATCCCTCCACATAGTCGGCTGGCTTGAGCAGATCTTTTGGCTTGATGGCAACGCGGCTGCTGGTCACCTGCTGGTAATTACTCTCTTCTTCGAGCAGCGCCGCCTCATCAATGCGCCAGGTGCGCCCGTTGAAAAAAGCGTAATCGTGCTCGTTCAAAAGCAGCCGGCCATTGCCGATGTGCATCGGCGTCAGCACGCGCACGCTGACCTGATATCGGATGTAGTCGTGCTTGAGATTGGCGGGTTTGCTCATGCCGGCGTTGGCTCCTTTTGGGCTGGCCAGCCGATGGCGAGGGCGTGGCCGTTGCGGTAGACCTTGTGCGGCAACTGACCGGCAGGGTCGTTGAATGCTGGCGTGACGTCGGCCAGATTGCCGGCGAGGGGCTGGCGCTGGTGAATGACGCTGCCGGCCTCGATCATCGTCACGCGCTTGCGGCGCTGGGCGGCGCCATCCGGCGAGCGCAGCCAGCCTGCCACCGGCGCCAGCGCGTAGGCGGAAGCCGCGTGGCGTACATCCTCAAGTTCGGATTCGCGCGGGGAATAGCGGCTGAGCAACAGTGCGCTGCTGTTCGGCGGCGCATCGGGCCAGGCGATGGCGGGTTTCACATCGAAGGTGAATGCGCCGTAGCCGGCGGATCGCTCGCCGCCCAAACCGTCGTGCTGCAACAGGCTCAGCAGGTGCTTCAACTCCGCGCTGAATGCGCCATCGGCAAACCACGCGCCGAACCACAACCCGCAGCCCTCGGCGTAAACGATGCGGCCGCTGTGGAAGATAGCGCTTTCGTTGGTCGATCTTGAAACGGTGACGCGTGGAGAGATGGAAGCCTTCCAGACTATTTGCCTGTGCAAGCCGGCGAGTTGTTTGTCGGAGAGTTGCATCGACGCCGGCAGCTGCGCCCTCTCGTCCAGCATCAGCCAGACCGCGCCACTTTGCAGGACGGCGCTGCCGCCGGCTTTGGGCGCTGCATCGGCATCCTCTGGAAAGAGCAGCATGGTGGCCGGCTCGCCCCCTTGCAATCGCCGCAACACGCCCTCGGAGATGAACTGCACGCGCTTGAGTGATTTGCCGCGCTTGGCGCGCTCGGCCCGCGGCAGGCTGGCGAGCACATCGGCGGGCATGGGATAGAAACGCAACTCGCCGGCGCGCGGGAAGGCGCTGGTCAGCTTGAAGGGTGGCGGGTCGTGCTTGAAGCGCTCAACGAAGGCTGTGGCGTCCATGCCGGCGCGGCGCGCGCAATCGACTAGCGCAGCGAAGAGCGTGTCGCTGGGCAGGATCGGACCAGCCTCTTCGAGATTGACCCCGCGCGTGCCGACGCGGAAGCCGGCAGGGAGGCGCAGATGGCACGGGATGATCTGCGGCATGGGTTAGTTCTGCACCTTCAGCTTGTTGCGCAATGTCTGCTGGATAGCCGGCAATTGCTGCGCCAATTCATCTACGTTTTTCATGGAAGCCAGGTCGTCGACGACGCTGTAATTGCCATTGGCGCGCAGCTTGAGCGAGATGCCTGTGAAGGCGATGCGTCCACTGCCGCGCGAGCCGAGCCCTCCGAGGTAGTCGTCCTCAAGCAGCTGCATGCCCTGCACCAGCACAGACAGGTTGTCGATGTCGCGCTTGGGGTCGCAGCCATTGCCGCTGTAGATGGAATACACCATCGCGGCATCGCCGGCTTCGCCAAATGCAACCCCGGCCGGCACGCGCTCCATCTGGCGCGGATTTGCCTGGCTGGTCACGCGGTCAATCGAGACCTCGGTCTTGACTTCGCTGAAGGGCAGGTCGGTGCGGCCGCTCTTGTTCAGTTTGTCCACACTGGCCGCATCCAGCATCATGTCGCGCACGATCAGGCGCGCCGGCGTGCCGAAGCTGTTGTCGCCGGAGACCCCAAAGATTTGCGAGACTCGCGAAGCCTGGTACTCCTCTGGCGATTGGGCAGAATGGATGTAGCCCATGCCGATGCGCTGGTTTTGCGGCAGGCCGAGATATTTCTCAAGCTGGCTGCGCAGTTTGCCGCGCAGCGAAGAGCCGGGGATGTAGGGCTGGTTGGTGGTTGGGTTGCGGATAATGGTCTTGTCCACGCCGCCGATTTCGATGCCGGCGTCGCTGCCGCCGATATGCAAGCCGGAACGCGTCTCGATCGTAAAGCTGATCAGCACGCGGCCCTCCAGCTTGATGGTTTTGAACTTTTCGTCTGCCATGAATCAGCTGCCTCCTGCAGCCTTGTGATACGCCAGAATTGCCTCGAAGAATTCGACGAAGCGGATGAAACGCTGTCTTTGCTGATCGCTGTTTTTCTCTGTCACGACGTGATCGAGCGCCGGCTCCAGCACCTTGACCAGTTCCTCAACGCCGCGCCCGCGCTCCTTGCGCGAGCGATATGCCATCTTGGGTTTGAGCAGGATCAGGCGTTTGAGCGCCTGAGGATGCTGGCCGTCGGTGTCCCACATCGCCTCGATCTGGCGCACTTCGCCGAAGAGGGCACGAATCTGACTGGTGGTCAGGCCGGACTCCTTCAAGGCGCGCCCAAACTGGTCCGCCTGCTGTACCAGCAACTGCGTCTGGTTCGGATCGGTGATGATGAGTTTGATGTCGTTTGTTTGAATCGATGCCATTAGTAGCCTCCTTGTTC
>JBDHWI010000206.1:0-5143 GCA_039810125.1 Thermoflexales bacterium
CGCCGGCGTCGGTTACCAGACCACGCAGGGCATGGGGCAGTGCCGGCGCATCGCCGAGATGCCGCGCGAGGCGCGCGAGGGACAGGTCGCCGGCGCTGGGTAGCGCTTGCACCTCCACGCCGGCCCAAACGCACTCCCTGAACCGCGCCACAATCACAGGTCTAATGCTCGGGACGTAACATCCGAACCGGAGCAGAACATGACGACCTACAAATACCTGATCATCGGCAGCGGCATGACCGCTGATGCTGCCGTGCGCGGGGTGCGCGAGCTGGATCCGCGCGGCTCAATTGGCGTGATTGGCGCAGAGACCGACAAGCCTTACAGCCGGCCACCCCTCTCCAAGGGGTTGTGGAAGGGGCAGCCCTTCGAATGGGTCTGGCGTGGGACGGACAAATTCAACGTCGATTTTCACCTTGGCCGCAAGGCAACCGAACTTGACACAGCGGCAAAGCGCGTCCGCGACGATCGCGGCGATGCATACACCTACGACAAACTGTTGCTCGCCACCGGCGGAACACCCAACCGGCTGCCGCTCGGCGGCGAGCAGATCATCTATTACCGCACGCTGCAGGACTATCAGCGCCTGCGCGCCCTGGCTGAAAAAGGGCAACGATTCCTCGTCATCGGCGCCGGCTTCATCGGCGCTGAGGTTGCGGCAGCGCTAAACATGCAAGGCAAGCAGGTGAGCATGATTTTCCTGGGGCGCGCCATTGGCGAGCATGTCTTTCCGCCTGCGCTCGCCCAGTTCCTGAATGAGGTCTACCAGAAGAAGGGGGTGCAGCTCATTTCGAACGACACGGTGGCGAGCCTCGAAGAGAGCGGCGATCACCTCAAGGCTGTGACCCGTGGCGGGCGCGCCCTCGAAGTGGATGGCGTGGTGGCTGGGCTTGGCATCCATCCAAACGTTGCGCTGGCAAAGTCCGCCGGCCTGAAGATCGAGAACGGCATCGTCGTGGACGATCATCTGCGCACGACCGCGCACGACGTGTTCGCAGCGGGTGACGTGGCGATGTTCCCGCATCCGACCCTGGGAAAGCTGGCGCGCGTGGAGCACGAAGACAATGCCTTGCAGATGGGGTTGCAGGCTGGGCGCAACATGGCGGGGGCGAATGCGCCGTATGCGCACACGCCCTACTTCTATTCCGATCTCTTCGAATTCGGCTACGAAGCCGTTGGCGAGTTGAGCAGCAAGCTGGAGATGGTCGAGGATTGGCAGGAGCCTTTCCAGAAGGGCGTCGTCTACTATCTCGCCGGCGGGCGCGTGCGCGGCGTGCTGCTGTGGAATGTGTGGCAAAAGGTCGACGCAGCGACCGCCCTGATGGCAGAGGCGGGGCCATTCGCAGCCAAGGACTTGATTGGGAAAATAAAGGCGGAGTAGCTGGACATGAACTTGCACCCTGACTTGAGCCAGGCGGAGCAGCGCCGGAAAGCCGAGCGCCTGCGCAGCCTTCATCACGACGCGCATATGTTGGTGCTGCCGAATGCCTGGGACGCCGCCTCGGCGAAGATGTTCGAACAGGCCGGCTTCGACGCGATTGCGACGACCAGCGCCGGCGTCGCCACCGCATACGGCTACCCGGACGGTGAGCGCATGAGCCGCGCGGAAATGCTGGAGGCGGTTGGCCGCATCGCGCGCGCTGTGTCGCTGCCGGTCAGCGCCGACATGGAAACCGGCTTTGGCGACACGCCCGATGCGCTTGCCGTGACAGCGCAGCTTGTGCTGGAAGCCGGCGCGGTCGGGCTGAATCTGGAGGATGGGACAAAGGACGCCTCGCACCCATTGACAGATGTCTCCCTTCAGGTCGAAAAGCTCAAGGCGGTTCGGCAGGCTGCGGAGCGGAGCGGCGTGCCGCTGGTCATCAATGCGCGCACAGATGTCTTTGTAAAGCTCGACCAGAACGACAAGACGCGCCTGGCGCAAGCCATCCAGCGCGGCAATGCCTATCACGAGGCCGGCGCAGATTGCATCTTCGTGTTCGGCGTGGAGGACAGGGAGATCATCGCCAGGCTCGTCCGCGAGATCGCCGCGCCGATCAACATTCTGGCCCACTACGGCAGCCCGACGATCCCAGAATTGGAATCGCTTGGCGTGGCGCGCGTCACCTTCGGGTCGATTCCCATGCGCGCCACGATGTCGCTGGTGGGCAGGATCGCAGCGGAGCTCAAGCAGGCCGGCACATACAGCTTCGCGCAGGGCATCCTGTCCTACAGTGAAGCAAACGCCTTTTTTGAGCGCAAGAAGTGAGTGAAGAGGGGTTGGCAAAGGAAAGTGACAAATGAGCAAAGAGATTCCTGAATTGTGGAAGTGGACTGAGTTTTACTGCCCATGGTCCTACCTTGCGGCCGTGCGCCTGCATGAAATTGCATCTGGGTATGAGGGGCAGGTTCGACTGATGGTGCGCGCCTTCCCTCTGGAAGTCTACGGCGGAGGTCCGCCGGATCGAAAGGAGCTTGAATTGGAGATCTGGCTGGCTGCCTTGCAGGAGCCAAAAGCCAGCTTCAAGCCGTTTGGCGACGACTGGCCGGCGACAACCCTGCCGGCCTTCGAGGCGGCCTGGTGCGCCAATCAGCAGGGCGAGGTGGTTGGGCGCGAGTTTGACCTGCGCATCCGCCGCGCCTTCTTCGCCGAGGGCCGCAACATCGGCCGGCGCGAGGTCATGCTGGAGCTCGCCCGCGAAGCCAGTCTCGACCTGGATCGCTTCAGCCACGATTTCAACAGCGGCGCAGCGCGCGCCGCCGTGCTGGAGGAGGGCCGGCTTGGCAAGGAGCGCTACAACGTGCGCAGCACGCCAACGCTCATGCTGGCGGATGGAACCAGGCTCCGCCTTCAGATGGCCTACCCCAACATTCAGGACGGCAAAATCGTGTCGGTCGGCAAACTGCCGTGCTACGGTCAGGGCTGCTACGAGGCCACCCGCGAGTTGTTCGAGCGCGCGCTATCGCATGCAGCCGAGAAGGGCGGCCTGGAGCGCTGATGCGGCCGTGAAACGCTTCTATCTTGAGCTTGAGCCTGCCCCGCCCTTCCGGCTCGACCTCACCGTTTGGGCATTGCGCCGGCGCCCCGACAACCTGGTTGACCGTTGGGACGGTGCGACCTACCGCCGCGCGCTCGTCGCCGACGATGGCGAGCCGTTCGAGATTGCGGTGACGCAGGCCGGTGACGCAGCCACGCCGCACTTGCGGGTCGCCGTCCAACATCGGGCAGAGCGCGCGGCCAGCAAGCATCAAGTCGCCGCGGCCCTGGGGCGTGTGCTGGGCATCAACGTGCATCTGGACGATTTTTACTGCCTGGCTGCACACGATGACACGTTGAGGCCGGTGGTGGAACGATTTCGCGGCTTCAAACCGCCGCGCCTGCATTCGCCCTTCGAGACGCTGGTCAATGCAATCACCTGCCAGCAATTCACGTTGACAATGGGCATCCGTTTGCTCAACAGCCTCGTGGAAGCGTATGGGCCGGCGTTTCAGGGTGATGCCGGCATCTCTTACGCTTTTCCACGCCCACAAGATCTGGCGGATGCAAACATCGAAGACCTGCGCCAGATGAAGTTCAGCCACCAAAAGGCGCGCTACATCACGGGTCTCGCCCAATCCATCGTGCAGGGAGAACTCGACCTTGATGAGTTGGACGCGCTGGACGATCAGCGTGCGATCGCCCGCTTGTACAGTCTGAAGGGCGTTGGGCGCTGGACGGCGGAATATTGCCTGCTGCGCGGGCTTGGACGCACGCACATCTTCCCGGCCGACGACGTCGGCGCGCGCAATCATTTGCAGCGCTGGCTGGAGCTACCCGAGAAGTTGAACTACGAGGCCGTCCAGCAGGTCCTGAGGCCCTGGAAGGGCTACGGCGGCCTGGTCTACTTTCACCTGCTGCTGAAAAGTCTGGCGGAGAAATCCGTGCTGGTTGCCTGATGGGGTCTGGAAAGGAAACAACATGTTGAAAATCAAACGGGTTTATGAGGAGGCCGAATCCAGCGATGGGACGCGCTTCCTGGTTGAGCGGCTGTGGCCGCGCGGGATGAAGAAGGAAGCGTTGCAGATGGAAGCCTGGCTCAAGGATGTTGCTCCCAGCAACGATCTGCGGCGCTGGTTTGGACATGACCCACTCAAGTGGGAGGAATTTCAGAAGCGCTATTGGACTGAATTAAAAGGCAATCCGGATGCGTGGGCGCCCATCCTGCAGGCAGCCGAGGCAGGTGACGTCACCCTGCTCTACAGCGCGCACGACACAGAGCACAACAATGCGCTCGCGCTCAAGCGCTTCCTGGAAAAATCACATCGAAAGTGAGCCGGCATGGCCGGCGCCGATCCCCAAAGGGAGCGACGCCTGGCTATATCGATCCCGCCCTTGTTATTTGTGGTTTCCACAAAGGCAAAGCCTGGAATTCGGAGTATCATTGTCCTTTGTTGACGTATCGTTCTGGATAAGGAAGCGCTGTCCTTCGGGCGCCATTTTCGGCTTATACCAGTGCAAGTGCGCGCCCCAGCACCCGAAAGGGTGCAAAGCTCCTGATCCCGATTCCTGCTACAGCCCGTTTCGCATCCTCGGAACGAAGACAAGGCAAAATGGGATCACGGCAAATCTCTGCCTGCAGCAGGTTGCCGAGATCGGCAGAGATATCACTCCCTGCAAGCAGGGTTGGGACAAGGCATACCGCCTTGACCACCTGCTGCGGCAATCAGCGCGACAGACCTGCATCCCAACCAGAGCGCATGTCAAACGAAAGGAGACTCAAAATGAGTGAAAATACCAAAAACCTGGATGTACGACAAATCCCTCCACCGCAGAAGCACCCCACCATCTTCCAGACCTTCGACAACCTGGCGCCCGGGCAAAGCTTCATCCTGATCAACGATCACGATCCACGCCCGCTCTACTATCAGTTCGCGCACGAGCGCGAAGGCTTGTTCAGCTGGGAATATCTGGAAAAAGGCCCTGAACTCTGGCGCGTGCAAATCGGGCGCGTTGCGTCGGCCTGAACAACTGCTCACTGAGCGCATACGTTCGAAAGGAAAGTCTGTCGGATGCAGTCATCGCTGGCTGCATCCGCTTCCCATCTCGGAAAGCATCTCGAAGGATTTGACATGCGCCGTGATGTGCAGCAACCATCGGGATGCCTCATCAAGCCGGCGGGCAATC
>JBDHWI010000207.1:0-5034 GCA_039810125.1 Thermoflexales bacterium
GCGGGCTGGATGTGGTGATCGTGAATCCAGCGGTGGTGCTGGGGCCGCGCGACGTCAATCTCATCAGCGGCAGCATCATCGTGGAAGCGGCGAAGCACAGTCTGCCGGCGATGCCGCCCGGTGGCGTCAGCTTCATCGACGTGGCAGATGTGTGCGCCGGCCAGATTGCCGCGGCAGAGATGGGGCGCACCGGCGAGCGTTATATCTTGACCGGCGAGAACTTGTGGTATCGCGATGTGTTCACGCAACTGGCGCAGATGCTGGGCAGGCGTCCGCCGGCGCTGGCTTTGCCCGGCGGCGCCTTTCGCTTCGCGGCAAACATTGTCGATTTTGCGCGTGAATCGCTGAAGATGAAATTGCCGCTGAATGGCGATCAGGTGCGCTTCAGCGCCGATACATTCTGGTTCGATGCCGGCAAGGCCAGGCGCGAACTTGGTTTGAATCCGATGCCCTTCATCGACTCCGCCCGCCGCACCTATGAGTGGTATAAAGCCAATGGCTTCATATAGTGCCGGGTGCGGCGTTGCGAGTGGATGCAACACTCAAAACTCAGCGCTCGGAACTCGGAATTCGCATGTGGTACGTCTTTCACGGCCCAAACGCGCTGGCGCGCGATGAAGAGATCGCCAGAATGAAGGCAAAGTTGGGCGAGCCAGACATGGCCTCGCTCAACACCACCATCATCGAGCGCGCCGCACTGCTGCGCGATTTGATCACCGCGTGCGACGCCATGCCATTCCTCACCGACAAGCGGCTGGTGATTGCGTCGGGTTTTCTCGGCATGCTTGGCTCGCCAAAGAGCAAGAGCAAAAAGGACGCCGGCAAGAGCGACGGGCCGTCGCCACTGGAGGGATTGCTGGCTTATCTGCCGGCCATGCCCGATACCACGCGGCTGGTGTTTGCCGAGGACGGAACACTCGCTGAGACGCATCCCTTGCTCAAGCTGGCTGCTGGCGACGGCAGCAATGGGCATGTCAAGCTGTTCGGTCTGCCGGCGGACCCGGCGCGATGGGTCGTGGAGCGCGCCAGGCACAAGGGCAGCGAGATTTCGCCAGAAGCTGCGCGTTTGCTCAGCACCAAAATCAACCGTGGCAGCAGCAACGACCGCGATCACTTCGACACCGACAGCCGCACATATCTCTACAAGCTGGACAACGAGTTGGAGAAATTGGCGAGCTATGCGCTGGGCCGGCGCATCGAGACGAAGGACATCGAGGCGCTGGTGCCGGATGAGGACGTGGCCGACATCTTCAAGTTCATCGATGCGATGAGCCTGCGCGACGCCGGCGCCGCCTACCGCGTGATGCGCGGCGTGATCGTGCGCGGCGAATCGCCGCTGGTGGTGCTGTCGCATCTGGCGCGCCAAACGCGCTTGCTCATCTCGGCGAAGGACTACCCCAACCTCAACAGCGACCAACTCGCGCAGACCATCGGCGTGCACCCCTTCGTCGCAAAGAAGGCAGCGCAACAGGCCGGGCGTTTTTCGTTGCGCGAATTGGAAAGCGCGCACGCGGCGCTGCTGGATGCCGACATTGCCATCAAGACCGGCGCGATGGATGAAAACACCGCGCTCGATCTCGCCGTTGCCGCCCTTTGCGGTGAACGCTGAACAAGATTTACAGGATGAATGCGAACAACACATTCATCCTGTAAACCTCACCCACCCCGTTATTCCACGCGCACGCGAGCCATGGCGTATGCATCGACATATTTGCCATCGCGAAAGGCAAAGGCGCGTAGCGTGCCTTCGCGCTCGAAGCCAAACTTCGTATACAGCGCGATGGCCGGCGGATTGTCCGTGTAAACCTCCAGTTCCAGTCGCTTGATTTGCAGCCAGCGGTCGGCCAGTTCGACCACCGCCGCCATCAGCGCTGTGCCAATGCCCTTGTTTTGCCAGTCATCGCGCACACCCATGCCAACAGAACCAACATGCGACCGGCGCGGGTTGTCGCGGTAAGTAAACAGGCCGATTGAGCCAACCACCTCGCCATCGACCTCGGCCACCAATAAGTGGTTGCCCGCCGGCATTTCAGCGATGCGCTTGCGGCGTGCTTCCACGCTTGTGTAGGGCAATTGAAAGGTGCCCCAAATGGCGCGCGGTGCGCTGTAGATGCGGGCAAACGCTTCAGCGTCGCGCACTTCGGCCGCTCTGATCTGAATGTTCATGATGACCTCCTGATGCGGAAAAACAAAAAAACCGGCGGTAAATCCCGCCGGCTCACGAGACACAGAACACGTATGGGTCAATGTGCGATGACGCTATCACATGAGCAGGCGGCATAAGCCAGATCGCAAAGGATTGCGACCTGAATCATGCAGACGATCATGCGAGTGCGGTTCGACATGGCGAGCTTGTATATAGCATGCCGGCGAAGCGAAGTCAACCACCAGTGCCAACTTTTTCAAACGCCAGATAGTTTTTTCAATTCATACAGCACGGTCAAGGCTTCAAGCGGGGTGAGGCTGTTGGGGTCGATTGTTTTGAGCTTGTCGAGCGCCGGCGACGATTCGGCAAAAATCGCCATTTGCGCGCCGCCAACCTGGCGCTTGTCCCCCGGATCCTGGTTATCCGCGCCGCTCTCCAATTCTTTCAGCACATCTTGCGCGCGATGGACGATCGCCGGCGGCAGGCCGGCTAGCTGTGCGACATGGATACCATAGCTGCGATCCGCCCCACCCTCGATCACCTTGTGTAAAAAGACCACCTGCCCGCCCTCGTCGCTCACCGCCACATTCAAGTTGCGCACATGCGGCAGCGTGCCGGCAAGCGCAATCAGCTCGTGGTAATGCGTTGCAAACAGCGTCATGGCGCAACGCTCAGGGTGATTGTGCAGGTACTCGATCACGCTCCATGCAATCGCCAGGCCGTCGTAGGTGCTGGTGCCGCGCCCAATCTCATCGAGGATCACCAGGCTGCGCGGCGTGCAGTGATGCAGGATGTTGGCTGTCTCGACCATCTCGACCATGAAGGTGCTTTGGCCGGCGGTGAGTTCGTCCTGCGCGCCGATGCGAGTGAAGATGCGATCGACCAGACACAAGTTTGCTGATTGCGCCGGCACATAGCTGCCGATCTGCGCCATCAGCACGATCAGCGCAACCTGCCGCATATAGCTGCTCTTGCCGCTCATGTTTGGGCCGGTGATGACCAGGACGCGCGCGTTGCGATCGATGCTGGTGTCGTTGGGGGTGAAGGGGATCTCGCTCAGCAACTGCTCGATGACGGGGTGCCGGCCATCGCGCACCTCGATGCGATGATCGTCGTTGAAGCGGGGCCGGCAGTAGTTGTTGCGCGCAGCCACCTCGGCCAGCGACGCCGCCACGTCCAGCCGCGCGATTGTGTGCGCCGCCTCAAACAAATCCTTTGCCTGCGCTGCAACCATCTGATTCAACTCAATCAGCAAGCGCTTCTCAATTTCGATGCAGCGCTCGTCGGAGTTCAAAATCAGCGTCTCGTATTCCTTGAGTTGCGGCGTGATGTAGCGCTCGGCGTTGGTCAGCGTTTGCTTGCGAATGTAGTCTGCCGGCGCAAGGTTGCTCTTGGCCTGCGAAATCTCGATGTAATAGCCGAAGACCTTGTTGTAGCCCACTTTCAAGGTCGAGATGCCAGTGCGCTCGCGCTCGACGCGCTCCAGGTTCGCCACCCACGTCTTGGCATCGCGCGCGGCCAGGTGCACGCCATCGAGTTCAGCGCTGTAACCAGGCTTGATGAAGCCGTCGTCATCCGGTTCGGCCTTGATCGCAGCATCGATCAGAGAGATGGAAGATTGAAGCTTGGGGATGGAAGCGGGTGAGCCAGCCAATCCGCCATCCTCAATCTCAGCGCACTTTTCGCACGCCAACTTCAGGTTCAGCAAATCCTTTGGCGTTGCCAAACCGCTGACAGCACGGCTGGCGAGGCGCTCCAGGTCGGGCATGTTCTTCAGCGCCTCACGCAATTGCGCCCGCGTCAGCGCGTCGCCAAACAGCGTGTCCACCCGCCCCAACCGCTCCTCAATCGCGGCGCGGTCGAGCAGCGGTTGGCTGAGCCAGGTGCGCAGCAAGCGCGCGCCCATTGGCGTGTGAGTGCGATCCAGAATGCCAAGCAGGGTTGCAGCCTTGCCCTTTACAGCCGGCCGCATCGACTCGGTCAGTTCCAGGTTGCGGCGCGTCACAGCATCCAGCCCCATGAAGTGCGACGTGGAATAGGTGCGCACCTCGCTCAGTTGCTTGAGCGCCGCCGGCTGTGTCTCGCGCAGATAGGCGATGATGCCGCCGGCAGCTCGCAGCGCCATTGGCTTCTCTTCGAGGCCGAAGCCTTGCAGCGTGCCAACCTTGAACTGGTCGAGCAGTGTTTGCCGAGCGTGACCCAATTCGAAGCGATATGCCGGCAGAGGCGCCATCGGCATTTGATGATCAGGACTAGGTTTGCGCGCATCACCGGTCTCTGGCATCACGATCTCGCGCGGCTGGATGCGCGCCAATTCGCGCTGCAAATCCAGCTCGCTTTCGATCTGTGTGGCACAAAATTCGCCGGTGGTGATGTCGCAGTAGGCAAGGCCGATTGCAATGCGCTCAGATGCCGGCGCTTCGCGATCCAACATTTCGCCAACGATGGCCGCGAGATAGCTCGGTTTGGCCGCATCCAGCATGCCGGCTTCCACCACGGTGCCGGGCGTCATCACGCGGCGCACCTCGCGCGGCACTAGGCCATTGATGGTCTCGCTGCCTATCTGCTCGGCGATGGCGACACGGTAGCCGCGCTCGATCAGCCGGGCAATGTAATTCTCGGCGGCGTGGTGTGGGACGCCGGCCATGGGAATGCGGGTGTCCCTCGCAACAGGCCGCGATGTGAGAACCACATCCAACTCGCGCGCAACCAACTCAGCGTCAGCATCGAAGGTCTCATAGAAATCGCCGAGGCGGAAGAAGAGGATGCAGTCGGCGTATTTGCGCTTGAGTTCGAGGTATTGCCGGCGGATCGGCGTCGCTTCGCGCTCTGCGTTGGACATCTGTTCTATTTTACCGCGCAGTGATTTCAACACAGATCATTGGCTA
>JBDHWI010000208.1:0-5031 GCA_039810125.1 Thermoflexales bacterium
CTGATAAACAATCTCGCGACGGCGCAGCGTGTGCGCGTGGTGTATCAGGGTGTGAAGCCCGACACGCTGGTGAACGAAGCGCATGCCATTGTCACCGGCAAGCTGGGAGCAGATGGCAAGTTCCACGCCGGCAACTCGCCCGATGCGCTGTTGTTGCAATGCCCAACCAAATACGACAACGCTGACAAACAGGCCAGCGCCAGCAAATAGGTTTGCAAATCCACCAACCCCGACCTTGAAAGTCGGGGTTTTTTGTTGCAGGGCAAGCGCGGCCGCCTCGCGCCGCATTTCAACTTGCGCCCTGCGCAAGCGCGGCTAACATAGCTTTCAGGCATCGAAGCCTCATCTCACCACTCGAATTCGACTCTGTTCGCACAACATCAGAGCCATGAGCCTTGACGCAAGCGCACCACCCAAGTCCGTTTCAAAAGGCACCGCCCGTCGGCGCACACTCACCAGCCGCATCGGCGATATCTCCGAAGGGCGTTTTTGGGCATATCTGCTGCTGCTGCCCAGTTTTTTGCTCGTCGCTGCTGTCGTCATCTATCCAGTCATCTCCGGCATCTGGATGAGTTTCAACCAATTCAACATCATGCGCATCAACCGCGGCATGAAGTTCGTCGGGCTGGATCAATACACCAGCTTGTTCAGCGATCCAACCTTCTGGATCATCGTCCGCAACACAGCAGTCTGGGTCGTCGCCGGCTCCATCACACAATTCACGCTGGGGCTGATCACCGCACTGGCGCTGAACCGCAAATCGCTGCGCTGGTCGCCGGTGGCGCGGGTGCTGATCCTGCTGCCATGGGTGATCCCTTCAGTGGTGGCCGGCCACATGTGGGCGCTGCTGCTCGATTCACGGCTCGGCGTGATCAACGACATCCTCGTGCGGATGGGGATTCTCGACACCTACCGCGCATGGTTTGCCGATCCGCAAACGGCGATGGCTGCGGTGCTGCTGGTGGATCTGTGGCGCGCCTTTCCGTTCTTCACACTGCTATTGTTCGCCGGCCTGCAATCCATCCCCGAAGAGCTGTATGAGGCAGCCGAGGTGGACGGCGCAAATCCCTGGCACAAATTTCGCGCCATCACCATCCCCATGCTCATGCCAGTCATCGTCGCTGCCGTCATCCTGCGCATGATCGGCCTTGTCAACTCGCCGGACTTGATGATCGTTCTGACGAACGGCGGTCCCGGTTATGCCACCTACGTGCTGGCGCTGCACGCCTTCTCCACCGCCTATGAAAGCTTCAACTTCGGCGCAGCGGCGGCCATCTCCGTCATCATGCTGGTAATCCTGCTGGTGTTCACCACGCTCTATCTGAAGTTCAGCGGCGTCAACCGCGATTGATGCGAAAAGTCATGGCAGCGAATCAAGCCCTCCCCCGCCAACGCTCGCACAAGCGCACCCAGCAGATGTATGACGCGCTGGCATCGCTCATCATCCTGGCATCGGTCGTGTTTGCAGTGTTTCCCATCGTCTGGACTGCGCTCACCTCGCTCAAGCGAGAAGAGGACGTGGTCACCAACGATCTGCAATACATTCCGCAGCACCCAACGCTGGAGAACTACGTTACGCTCATCAATCGCTCCGGCTACGCAATCATGTTCCGCAACAGCGCCATCGTCACGTTACTGACAGTGATCTTGTGCCTGTTGGTTGGCACGTTCGCTGCCTACAGCATCTCGCGCTATCGCTTCAAGGGACGCGGCAACATCCTGACGTTCTATCTCGTCATTCGCATGTTTCCAGTCGTGCTGATGCTGCTGCCGCTCTACATCATGCTGCGCTCGCTCGGATTGATCGACAACCTGCTCGGCCTGGCGCTGACCTACACCACATTCTTGTTGCCGGTCAGCTTGCTCATGCTGAAGGGGTTCTTCGATGCAGTGCCGGCGGATCTGGAGGACGCCGCGCGCATCGATGGCAGCACGCGATTAGGCGCGCTTTTCCGCGTGGTAATGCCGTTGGCGCGCTCGGGTGTGGCAGCAACAGCGGTGCTGCTGGCGGTGTCGGCTTGGAATGAGTTCCTGTTCGCACTGATGCTGACGAACAGCGAGGGTTCGCGCACCTGGCCGGTCGGCTTGCAGTTGATGGTCGGCGAATTTCAACTGCCGTGGGGGCTAATGGCAGCGGCCGGCATGATCAGCATCATCCCGATCATCATCTTCTTCGCCATTGCGCAAAAGGCGCTGGTGCGCGGTCTGATGGTCGGTGCGGTGAAGGGTTGACGAGACAGGATGGGGTTTTCACAGGCAAGCTTAAATCAGCTTAAAAGAAGCCGGCCTGCGCAAACGAAGGCAAGTTCATTCAACGTTCAGGAGGAATTGCGAATGTCCAGGAAGAATCTGCTCTCACGACGATCGTTTCTGAAAGCCACGGCAGTTGCCGGCGCCGGCGCTGCAGTCGGCCTTGGCTCGGCGCGCACCAGCATGGCTGCACGCCCACACAAGCCATCCGGCAACATCACCTACTGGCATCACTACACCAGTGAATCGGAGATGGCCGGCCTCAAGGAAGGTTCGGAGATGTTCACCAAGAAATATCCGGGCGCAACTGTCGAATCGGTCACCGTGCCAAACGCCGACTTCATGGCGAAGTTCACGCTGGCCGTGCAAGGCGGCGGCAAACCCGACACGACCATGGTCGCTGCCGACCGCGTGCCGGACATGGTGGGCATGGGCGGCCTGATGGATCTGACTGACCAGATCAAGAAGTGGAATCTGAGGAAGTTCTTCCCCGATAGCCGCTTCACCGCAGCCACCGTCGACGGCAAGATCTACGGCGTGCCAAGCTTCATGTTCGTAGATTGGATGTATTACCGCAGCGACTGGTTCGCCGAGAAGAAGTTGAAGCCGCCCACGACGTTCGATGAGTTCTTCAAGGCCGCCGTCGCGCTCACCGACCCGGCGAAGGGGCGCTTCGGCTTTGGCATGCGCGGTGGTGGTGGCGGTCAGGGCATGGTCGTGCAAGTCATCCGCGCCTTCGGCTCGCCTCTCATCGATGACAAAGGCAACGGCGCGCTCGACATCAAAAAGACAACTGACGCGCTGGAGTGGTATTCCAGCCTCTACACCAAAGCCAAAGCCGTGCCGCCGAGCGTGACCAATGACAGCTACCGCCAGATCATGGAGGCTTTCCGCACCGGCAAGACCGGCATGGTGTGGCATCACACCGGCTCGCTGGCCGAAATTCAAGCCGATCTGGGCAAGGACGGCAAGAAGTTCATGAGCCTGATGCGCCCCAAGGGGCCGGCTGCGCTCATCAATGACATCTCACCCTCATACAACGGCATCGTCGACAACAAGAACCCTGAGACAGCCTGGGCGTGGCTTGATCACTGGGCGCAGAAAGACACGCAGATCATGCTGATGCAGAAGACAGGCTATGTGCCTTCAAACACAGACGCAGCCAAGGACAAGCGCATCACCGGCGATCCGTATTACAAGGCGGCGATCGCAGCGCTGGCCAAAGGCACTACTGCGCCGCAGTTCCCCGGTCAGCCGGCCTGGCAGAGCAAGGTTGTGCTGCCGGTCTTCCAGCGTATTCTGCTCGGTGAGTTGACGCCGGCGCAGGGTGCAGAAGAGTTCGCCAAGGGCTTGCAAAAAGCCATCGACGGCACCCTGGCCTAGCCGTACCGACACGCCTGACAGGTTTGCATGCAGGTTGCTGCGCTTGAGCATGAAACCTGTCAGGTGTGTTGTTTGCCGCGCGCGTTCCTCGCCTTGTGCCCAGTCCACCAGCGCGCTGGCTTGCTCAATTGCCAACTTGCCTGGGTTGCAGCATAAATCCTCATTCGGCGATGCAGCCAGAATGAAGCGGCAGAACGACGTTACAATGCGGCCTGAGCGTCGCTGTGCCCAACGCAATCCTCAAGGCCAAGCTCTTCATCCCACAGGCGCGCTCAAACCTGGTGACGCGCCTGCGTCTCATCGCACGCCTGAACGAGGCTGCACAATTCCCACTCACGCTCGTCTGTGCGCCGGCCGGATTTGGCAAGACCACGCTGCTGCGTGCATGGATTTCGCAGCGCGCGCATAACAGCGCCTGGCTCTCGTTGAACGAAAGCGATAACGATCCAACACGTTTCTGGACTTATTTCATTGCCGCACTGCAGTTGCCCAAGTCCGGTCTTGGTAAAAGCGCGCTTGCCCTGCTGCAATTACCCTACTCGCCCCCAATCGAATCCATCCTCACGCTGCTGCTGAACGATATGGCTGGTTTGTCAGATGCAATCACGCTTGTGCTCGACGATTACCACGTCATCGAAGCGCCGGCAATTCATCAGGCACTCACGTTTCTGCTCAATCATCTCCCGCCGCAGTTTCATCTCATCCTTGCCAGCCGCTCCGATCCACCCTTGCCTCTGGCTCAACTGCGGGCGCGGGAGCAGTTGAGGGAATTGCGGGCAAATGACTTGCGCTTCACGCCAGAAGAAGCAGCCCTGTTTCTCAATCAAGTGATGGGGTTGAACTTGTCAACTGCCGATGTGGCCGCACTGGAAGCGCGCACGGAGGGCTGGATCGCCGGCCTGCAACTAGCCGCCTTGTCCATGCAGAACCAGGCTGATATCCCCGGCTTCATCTCGGCGTTCACCGGCAGCAATCGTTACATCGTAGATTACCTGATTGACGAAGTGCTTGGCCAGCGACCGGCAGACCTGTTGAATTTCCTGCTGCAAACGTCAATTCTTGATCGCCTGAGTGCGCCGTTGTGCGATGCTGTGACCGGCGGGAGCGGCAGCCAGGCGCTGCTTGAAGAATTGGAACGCGCCAACTTGTTCATCGTTCCTTTGGATGAGGAGCGGCGGTGGTATCGCTATCACCATCTGTTTGCCGACGTGTTACGCAATCGCCTGCGCCAGACGCAGCCGGCGCTGGCACCGGAACTGCACCGGCGGGCCAGCACGTGGCACGAGCGACAGGGCCACATGGCTGAAGCCATCCACCATGCATTGGCCGGCGATGACTCGGCGCGCGCCGCCGGCCTGGTCGAACGATCTGCCTGGGACCTGCTTGGGCGCGGCGAAG
>JBDHWI010000209.1:0-5022 GCA_039810125.1 Thermoflexales bacterium
TTCCCTGGCAACTTCTTCAATCTCGCCCTTCCACAGCCGGCGCATTTCCTCACTTGTCTCCAGCAGCTCATCCAGCTTGCCCTGCGCTTCGATGTGACCATCCTTCATCACGATGATGTGGTCGGCGCGTTGCAGGGCTGCGCGGCGGTGCGATACCGCGAGAATTGTGCATTCAGAGGCGCGCTGACCGTTGTGCGAATGCTCCGCTCCCAAATCCGAATTCACAATTCTTTCCCACATCGTGCGCTCGGTTTCCACGTCCAGCGCGCTGGAGAGATCGTCGAAGACCAGCAACTCGGCATTGCGCATGAACATGCGCGCGGCGGCGGTGCGCTGCATCTGCCCGCCGCTCAACTTCACCCCGCGCGGCCCCACCATCGATTCGAGGCCGTACTCCAGTTGCTCGATGTCGTATTCCATCACAGCCCGATGCAGCGCATCCTCGATCTCTGCCTCACGCCAACCCATCTCGATGTTGTCGCGCAGGGTCTCGCTGAACAGGCGTGGCGCCTGCGAGGTATAGGCCGTGCGCGGCGGCACGAAGAAATCGGCAGGATCCACTACGCGCTCACCGTTCCAATACAGCTCGCCAGCATCCCTCGGCAGCAGGCCGAGCATGACGCGCAGCAGCGTGGTCTTGCCGGCGCCGATGCGTCCCGTCACCACTGTGAACGCGCCGCGTGCAATGTGCAGGTTGACGCCCTCAATGCCGCGCCCCGAATCGGGATAGTGATATGCCAGCTCCTTCACGTCGAGCGCGTGCAGGCGGTCGGCGGCGGTCTTCGCCGGCGCTTGCGGCAAGGGGTAGGGCTTGCGCAGGTAGATCTCGTCGCGCTCGGTCAGCGCGCTCTGCGGCGTGCCTTGCAGCAGGCGGATGAGGCGCGAGAACGACACCTCACCCTGCCGGTAACGCACCAGATATTGCCCCACGCGCGCCGTCGCTTCAGTCACGATTGACAGATACTGCACGAACAGCGCAAAATCGCCGACGCTGAACTGGCCCTGCGACAGGCTTTGGCTGGCGACGAGCAGGATCAGGCCAGTGCCGATGTTGGTGGTGTTGGTGAAGATCGAGTCGAGCGCGCTGCTGAACAGACGATCCTTCAAGGTTGCCTCACGGCGGATGTTGTTCAACTTTTTGAGCTGGTTGACCACGCGCGGCTCGGCATTTGCCACCTTCACCGCCTGCACGCCGCCAAACATCTCGGCAATGAAGCCGATCACGCGGGCGGAGGCGGCCTTGCGCTCGCGGTTGTATCGCGTGACGCGCTTGCGGGTGACGCCGGCAGCGATGAACACCACGAGCATCGGCGCAGCCACTGCCAGCGTCATCAGCGGGTTGATGCGCCACATGATGATGTAGGCGATCACGGCGAACACGCTGTAGGCCACCAGAAAGGGCAACTCGCGCAAGGGGAAGAACGCCTCAGAGACGTCATCGCGAAAGCGGCTGACGGCAGCGCCGGGTGCTTCGGGCAGGGCTTTCGCGCCAGGCTTGCTCAGCACCACGCGCAACAGGTTGCGCCGCACCAGATTGCGCGTGGAGAAGTTCCAGTAGTTGTCGATGGTGATGTCGATCAGGATGATGGTGCCGCGCCCCAGGGCAACACCAACGAACATGGCGCAGATGGTCCAGATGTTGAAGCCGGCGCTGGCCGTGCCAGTGAGTGTGTTGAAGTAGGCGCGCGTGACCAGGCCAGTGACCAGCGGCGCAACGGCAAAGATCAACGTGCGCAGAAACATCACCACAAGAATGGCGAGCGGCTTGAAGCGCGCCAGGCCGGCGAGGTAGCGCGGGTAATTCGGCGTTGCCTGATTTGTCATTTTCAATCTCTCATGCCAGCGCCTTTTCCAGCCCGGTCTGCAAAAGCTGATAGAAGCGCGAGGAAGTATCTTCGGCCAGTTGCGCGCGGTCGCCATGCTCACGCACCTCGCCGTCCTCGATGATCATGATCTCGTCGGTGCGCTGCACGGTGGTGAGGCGGTGCGCGATGATGATGGCAGTGCGTTTGCCGCCGGCGAGCAACTTGTCCACTGCGCGCTCGATCAACCGCTCGGTCGAGCGATCCAGCCGCGAGGTCGCCTCATCCAGGATTACCACGCTGGGGTCGTGCAAGAAGACGCGCGTAAAGGCGAGCAACTGCGCCTCACCCGATGACAGGCCGGCGTTGCCCGACTGCAATTCGGTGTCGAGGCCCTTCGGCAGGCTGACATACCAATCCCGCAGCCCAAGGTCTTCAATGACCGCAAGGATCTGCTCATCGCTGATGGTTGGGTCGAAGAAGGTGAGGTTGTCGCGGACGGTGGCGTGAAAGAGCTGCACGTCCTGGGTGACCATGCCGACCTTGCTGCGCAGCACATTGAGCGGCAGGTCACGGATGTCGATGCTGCTGCTCTCTTTGCCCGCTGATCCCACTGCAAGGGGCGACGAGGGGGCAGGAGAGGGGAGCAAGAGGATTGCCCCGTCCGTCACGTCGTACAAGCGGAACAGCAGGCGCGCGATGGTGGTCTTGCCGCTGCCGGTGCGTCCCAGCAACCCCATCACTGAGCCGGGCTTCAGTTCGAATGACACCCGCTTGAGGATCAAATCTTCGCCATAGGCAAAATTCACGCGATTGAACTGCACACCCATCGCGCCGGCGGGCAATTGCGCGATCTTGCCATCCAGCACCGCCGGCTTGATCTCGAACAATTCCTCGACGCGCCCGATGCTGGCAGATGCCTGCTGCAGGTCTTCAATCTGCGCAGTCAGGCGGTTGAGCGGCTGTTGCAGCAGCAGCGTGTATTGGAAAACGAGATATACGCTGCCGATGCTGAGCGCCCCTTGCGCGTAAAAGAAGGCGCTGATGCCCAGCGAAAATGCGGTGCCGATGGCGAACAGCATCCACGTGATGTTGAGCATGGCATTGCCGCCGAACGATGCCTTCATCGACGTGTTGAATGCCACGCTGAGCAGGTCGTGAAAGCGCTTCATGATGTAGGGTCGCGCGCCGCTGCTGCGGATGTCTTCGGTGCCGGCGAGGCGCTCTTCAAGAAAGCCGTAGAACTCAGCGAAGGCCTGGCGCTCCTTCAACCACAAGCTGGTGGTGATGCGCCGCAGCCGCAGCAACATCATGAACACGATCAGCACGAACAGCACGAGGCCGAGGCCGATGGCGATATTCTCGCGTGCCAGCAAAATCAGCACGCCGGCCATCAACAAGATGTTGCCGAAGACCTGGATGATGAACTGCGAGAAGAAGTTTGCCAGCGCGCTCACATCGCCGTCGATGCGTTCGATCATCTCGCCGGGCGTGCGCAGGTTGTGGAATGGCATGTCCAGCCGCATGCAGTGTGCGGCGAGGTCGGCGCGCAGGGCATTGGTTGCCGTCCAGCCGACGCTCTCGCTGGTGTAGGTGGCCGTCACCTGCACCACCTGCTGAATGATGGCGGCGCCGATGAACAGGCCGGCCATCAGCATCAGGCGCGTTTGGTCGGCCTGTTGCACCTGGCTGGTGATCGTGTCGATGAATGCCCTGAGAATCTGCGGGATCAGCAATTGCAAGCCGATGCTGGTGAGCAGCAGCACTGCGAGCAACAGCACGCGTTTTCGTTGCGGCCTCAGGTATTCGGATAGGAGCGCGGCGTATTGCCGAATCGGGATGTTCATGTGTCAGTCGATGCCGGCTCTTATAGTAACGCAGGCTGGAGATGTTGCAGCGTACATGAACAATGACGATGTTTCGTCGATTGGCGCGGCGATGATCCCGCAACGTTTCGCGGGCTGGTCAAGCGCGCTCCAGCACGCCGACGACTTGCAGAGATTCCACCGGTTGTTCCAGATTGTGCTCCAGCCGCATGCCGAGTTTGCGCATCACGGCTTGCGACGCGACGTTGTTCAATTCGGTCGCGGCGATCACCCGCCTCAGGCCCATGTGCGCGAAGGCATGATCAATCATCGCCCGCGCGGCTTCGGTCGCGTAGCCCTTGCGCTGGTGATCTGGGTCAATCATCCAGAACAAGCCGAAGGCGAGCGAGTCGTAGCTGGCGTCCCACATCTTGAATGACGCCAGATAAGGCGCGTAACCGACCGAGCCGATCGTCTGGCCGGTCGCTTTCAGCACGATGGCGCGATCGCCATACGGCGGCTGATACAGTCGCGCCAGCATCTCTTCGTTCAGCACCTGCCATTGCAGCAGGCGGCGCGTCTCTTCGATGGCTGCTGCGTCGTTCAGGCGCGAGCCGTCTCCGAGGCACATTTCTGTGCAGCGGTGGTAGGCGTGCAGGTCGTCCATGATGAATGGCCGGATGGTTAGGCGTTCGGTTTGGAGAATGGGAACTCTTCGCATGTTGTTGCCTCCAACTATTACAGGGTTCCAAACCCTGTGAGGGTTTGAATGTCATCGTTCATCGCGCTCAACCGCTCCGAGCGCTCTATCTACGCGGATGTTGATTCACGGGCAGCGCTCGGAGCGGTAACTACGCGTCATTCGCGCGGATCCGAAGGCCAGGATCTGTTTGCCTGCCACTCTTCGTGCAGAATGGACATCTGCACCACGTCCACGTATTCGCCTTGCAGCCACAACACTTTGCTGGCGCGCCCCTCCTCGATAAACCCGCAGGCCAGGTAGCAGCGGATGGCGCGCACGTTTTTTTCATGCGTGGCCAACTCGATGCGGTGCAGGCCGAGATAGCCGAAACCGTAGTCGAGCATCAGCTTCACGGCCTCGCGCCCGTAGCCGCGCCCCCAGAATGCGTGGTCACCGATCATGATGCCCAGTTCTGCGCATCTATTGCGTGACTGAAGGTGCATCAGCGTGATCCCGCCGATGTATTGGCCGTCAGCTTCGATCGCAAAGTGCGCGGTGTTGTCGTCCTTCTTCACGCTGTTCTCGTAGTTCGCTTGAGCGACCTCGATGGGCGACGGGCGCGGATAGTCGCAGTCGAGCACATACAGCTCCGGGTCTTGATTGAACTCGTGCTGCCTGGCGATGTCCTCGCGCTTCATCGGCCGCAGCAGAACCTTTTCACCTCTGAACATGT
>JBDHWI010000210.1:0-4960 GCA_039810125.1 Thermoflexales bacterium
GTGGCGATGGCGCCGGCGACGACGAAGGCCAACCCGCTGGCGATGGCGGGGATGCTGGCGAGGATGCCGAGCGCTTGTTCCTGCTGGCGCTCGTGATAGTTGGCCGCGATCAACACCACCAGCGTCGGCACCAGCAAGGCAGCGGAAATGCCGGCGATGGCCTGCGCAGTGTTCATCGTGTTCGCGTCGGAGCTGAGCGCCATCAGCGCCATGGATCCGCCATGCGCCAGCGCGCTGATCTGAAAGACCAACCGCTCGCCGAACATCTTGCCAATCTTCGCGCCCAGCATCACAAAGGCCGCGACGAAGAGCGAATACAGCACCAGCGCGGTGGAAACGGACGTCGCCGGCGCGTTGATGTCAGCAATGATCGGCCCCAGCGAAACCGGCAACGCGTTGATATTGATGCCCATTTGCAGCTGGGCGAGAACGATGATGACCAGCGGCAGCCATGAGGCGGCATTGACGCCGCGCGCCGTTGGAGTTGGAGATGCTTTTGATGCCATGTTGTTTACATTGTTATCGCGTCACTCAAATTGATTGCATTTGTCACAAATGGACTTGCAACCATTCTATCCGGAGCGCGGTCAGTGGGCGAGATAAAATTGTTAGGAAATCTTAATCACATTCGCAAGCAATCCGACGATCCAAAAAATGCCATTGCGATTGCAATCGAAGTTTTGCACAGAATGAAATATTCACTCAAAACCAGTTCCCCGGAATGATCGTCTTTTGGCAGTACAACTTCGGCGACCGCGCCTTGCCGCAACTTTGTCAGCCTTTGCCTATCAAGCGCATCTTCGAGCACGCATGCAAACCGGCTGTGCATGCCGCATGCAAGCCTTGTGGATCACCCTGCCGGCAAAAGGGTCAAAGCCTGTAGGCGCGTTTGGCAAGACCATAGGCCATCTCGCGCGCCATCTCCTGCGCATCAGCCACGTCGATGATCTGGCGGGCGACAAGGCCGGCGAGCCAATCACACGACGCCCGCCGCCACAGATCGTGCCGCGCCGGGATGGAGCAGAACGCGCGCGTGTCGTCGTTGAAGCCGGCGGTGTTGTAGATGCCGGCGGTCTCCATCACCGCGTCGAAATAGCGCCGCATGCCGTTGAGTGAGTCGAAGAACCACCACGGCGGGCCGAGCTTCACCGCCGGATAGTGGCCGGCCAGCGGCGCCAACTCGCGCGAGTAGGAGGTCTCATCCAGCGTGAACAGGATGAGCGAGAAGCGCGAATCATTGCCGAAAGCGTTGAGCAGCGGTTGCAGGTTGCGCGTGTATTCGGTCGCCACTGGGATGTCCGCGCCCTTGTCCAGGCCCCATTTCTCCAGCACCGCGCGGTTGTGACTGCGCAACGAGCCGACGTGCAACTGCATCACCAGCCCGTCTTCGCAACTCATGCGCGCCATCTCCATCAGCATGTGGCCGGTGAAGCGGGCAGCGTCGTTTGGGGTGGCATTGCCATATAGCGCACGCTCGAAGATGGCGTTGGCCTCGCCGGCGTGAAATTGCTCGGTGTGCGGGGTGAGGGCAGCATGATCGGTGGCGGTCGCGCCCATCTGCTTGAAGAAAGCGCGGCGTTGCTCCAGCGCCATGATGAACGCGTGATAGTTGGTGACGTGAATACCGCTGATGTGGCTGAGCAGCTCAATGTTGCGCTTCCAGTTCGGCGCATCGATGTTGATGACGGCATCGGGGCGAAAGGTGGGCAAGATGCGGCCGGGCCAGCCGGATTCACGAATGCGACGATGGTGATCGAGCGTGTCGGTGGCGGCGTCGGTGGTGCTGAGGACTTCGATGTTGAAACGCGCGTAGAGCGCGCGCGGACGAAACGCCGGCGTTGCCAGCTTCCCCGCCACCTGGTCGAAGACTGCCTGCGCGTTGGCGCCATTCAGTCTCTCCTCCACGTCAAAGATGCTGCGCAACTCATCGGCAATCCACATGCCGCTGGGCGTGCCACGAAAGAGATGGAAGTGATCGGCAAAGGTTTGCCAGATGGCGCGATGCCTCCCCTCTTCTGCCGGGGGAGCTGGGAGAGAGGTTGTGGTTGAGGGCAGCAGGGACTCCATCGGCACGCCCTGCGAATACAACATGCGCACGACGTAGTGATCGGGGATGATGAAGAGATCCGCCGGCGAGCCGAAGCTGTAATCCGGGTCGGCGAACACGCGCGGATCGACATGCCCGTGCGGGCAAATGAGCGGCAAAGACGCGACGCCGGCGTATAGCTCAAGCGCGATGTCGCGGACAGCGGGGTTGGGGTCGAAATAGCGCTCGTTGCTCATGGTGATATGGATGCAGTCCTGAACTTATCGCAGGGTGCATCCTCACCTATGATCGTGGCGAGCGGCTCAAATTACAAATAGCCGTTTATGCGCTGTGTTGCAGCGCCGGCTCACGCATGGTGCGCGCGAAGCTGTGCAGGCCGATGTAGACCGCGACGAGCAATGCTGACAACATGATGCACAGCGCATAGGTCCACGGGTATTCGAAGGGATGGCGAACACGGCTCCAGATCGTCAGCGCCAGATCGAATGGATTGAAGACCACATCCCAACTGTTGAAGCGCTCGATGCGACCCAGATAGATGCCAAAGCTGCACAACGCCAATGTGACGATGGCGAAGACCCAGCCAGCGACGTGGCCAAAGCGTCGCGCGACCAGTTTCTGCATGGCGTAGAGCGAGACATAGCCAAGCAACATGCCGGTAAGGGCAAACGACAAAAACATGATCAGGTCGTACCACAACCAGTTGCTGTTGTGGTTGCTCAGGTGCGCCAGGTCTGTCAGCATGTAAGGCGCATTGGGTAGAAACACCAGCCATGCTGCGCCGCAGATCAACATCGCCGGCACGCTGCGCATGCGCTCGGCAGCCAGCGCGCAGACAAGCGGAATCCATGCCAGAAACAGATTCCACAGCATGAAGCGATAGATGGTGTTTTGCATGTAGACCATGCGCGCGGCCAGGATGCCGACGCACAGGCACGAGGCAACCGCGAGCCAGAAGACGGCGGTGAGGCGTTGCCGGCTGAGGTGAATTTCCGTATTCATGAAATGTGCAGAGACCTGAGTGAGCAGCTCAGGATCGTAAACCACCGGCGTGAGCGCGCGCTAAACGATCAGCACACGCGAGGCCGGCGCGCATCCTGTTTGTCGCAATCGAGACTTGCGGCTGCAACAATGCTATTTGCGTCCCGCTCACAAAGCGCACATCGAAGCCCGCATCTTGCGCCGGCTGCCGTGGCATGGTCACAACCGGTCTGCCTCGTTGAAAAAGAGACCTGACGGGTTTTGAACCCGTCAGGTCTTCACCTTCGTCCCTCACGAAGGCGCAAAGGGATTTTCTCCACTCGCTGGCGCCTTAACGCCTTTGTCGGAATTCCGTTCAGTCGCGGTGCGGGCCGCGGTCGCCGCCGCTGCGGCGAAGGGGCGGCCGGCGATCACGGCGGTCACCGCCACGATCTCCACCTCGGTCGCCGCCATCGCGGCGCGGGCCGCGGCTGCCGCGATCAGATTCCTGCGCCTCTTCCAGCGTCATGCCTTCCAGCACGGCCTTGCGGCTCAGGCGAATCTTGCCATTGTCGTTGCCGATCACCATCACCGTCACTTCCTGCCCCAACTGCACTTCGTCACCCACATTCTTCACCGGATGATCGCTGAGCTGGCTGACGTGCACCATGCCATCAGTCTTCGGCATGATCTCGACAAACGCACCAAAGTCGGTGATGCGCACGATCTTGCCGGTGTAGATGTTGCCTAGGCCGATTGAACCAGTCATGCTCTCGACCATCTCGCGCGCCTTCTCGGCGCTGGGGCCGTCGGCAGACGAGATAAACACGCGGCCATCGTCCTCAATGTCAATCTTCGCGCCGGTCTGCTCCTGAATGCCGCGCACCGTCTTGCCGCCCGGGCCAATGATCATGCCAAGCTTCTCAGGGTCGACGCTGATGATCAGCATGCGCGGCGTCTGCGGCTTGAGCGACTCGCGCGGCGCACTGATCGTCTCCAGCATGCGCTCCATGATGGCCAGCCGGCCCTCGCGCGCCTGCGCCAACGCCTTCTCCAGCACCTCAGTCGTCAGGCCGGCGATTTTGATGTCCATCTGCAGGGCAGTGATGCCCTTTTGCGTGCCGGCCACCTTGAAGTCCATGTCGCCGATGTGATCTTCCAGACCCTGAATGTCGCTGAGGATGGCGTAGCCGTCCTTCAGGCCATTTGCGCCCGTGATGAGGCCCATCGCGATGCCGGCGACGGGCGCTTTGATCGGCACGCCAGCGTCCATCAGCGCGAGTGTGCTGCCGCACACGCTGCCCATCGACGTGCTGCCGTTCGACGACAACGCCTCGCTCACCACGCGCAGGGTGTAGGGGAAGTCATCCTCGCTCGGAATCACCGGAACCAACGCGCGCTCGGCCAGCGCGCCATGACCGATTTCGCGCCGGCTGCTGCCGCGCAACACCTTCGCCTCGCCCGTGCTGTAGGGCGGGAAGTTGTAGTTGTGCATGTAGCGCTTTTCCTCGGACGGATACAAGCCGTCGAGCTTTTGCGCATCGCCCTTGCTGCCCAGCGTGACGACCGAAAGAATCTGTGTCTCGCCGCGCGTGAACAGGCCGATGCCGTGCGCGCGCGGGCTGAGGTGATCGCCCACTTCGCACCAGATCGGGCGAATCTGCTTGAGGGTGCGGCCATCGGGGCGAACGCCATCGCGCAGGATGCGCATGCGCACTGCGTCACTGGTCATGTCCTTCACGACCTGATGCAACTCGTCGGCGTTCACGTCGCCGATGCTCTGCATCTGCGCCAGCACTTCGCCTTCCAGCGCATCGATCACCGCGCTGCGTTCAGCCTTCTCCAGTTCCTGGTCGATGGCGTCCTGCACGCGGCTGCCGACAGCAGCGCGCACCTTCTCGTTGAATTCCTTGTTCTGGCCGAATTTGGGGTAATCGCTCTTGGGCTTGCCCA
>JBDHWI010000211.1:0-4958 GCA_039810125.1 Thermoflexales bacterium
CTGTCCTGCTCCCACGCGCCCACAGCAAACGCGGTTTGTGTGATCGCGCCGGCGCGCGGCTGCGCCTGTGTGACCATGCGCGCGCCGGCAGATGGCGTAAATGTCAGCCAGTAGGTGTCGGCCGCATTCCAGCGGTCGCCGGGTGTGATGGCGTAGAAGCGCGCTTCGTCGGCCAGGCTCAGCATGCCGTCCGCGTCGGTATCGAGAATGTCGAGGTCGAGTTCAGCGGCGCGGTGCCGGATGTGAAGCTGGTCGATGGGGATGCTGTTCATTGGCACGCCGGCGGCGGCCAACTGTGCACCGCTCACGCGCTGAATGCCTGGGGAGGCAACTTTGATGCGCCAGGTGTCGGCAGGAAAGGTTGCCGGCGGCGGCGCATCTGCTGTAACGACCTCGACGATGCTGTTTGGGTCGATGTGGTCGATGCGGCGCGCGCCCAGCACCTGTGCGGTGAATGCAGTGGCTGCCATCGTCACACCGTCGCGTTGGAAGATGGGGCTGATGCCGATGACGATATAGCGCTTGCCGCCCAGCGTGCCTTCGCGGAGGATCGTCGCCGGCGCTGCCGGCAGCGCGGCTGCTATTGTGGCCGCCTGTTTCAACGGAGTTGCGTCAATTGCATCAATTACGAGCGCTGGCGTGCTGAACGCTTCGAAGGTAAGTGTGTCGACGGGGGCCAGCACAGCGTCTTGCGTGGGTGACAACATCGTTGCGCCGGCGCTGTCACGTTGCCAATGTAATCGCACACTGCCTTGCATCTCGTCAAGTTGCAGTGTGCCGGCAGGCGTTTCGGCATTGGTCCCAGCGCCTTGCGCGATCTGTGTATTCCCTATGCAGATGATAAGAAAGATCGAAGCAAAAATGCGCGTTGCACCGAAAAAACAAGCGCAACCTGCGCGGATGCCATGACGAACATTCACACGCCGGCATGGTAGGGATCGTCACTTTGATGTGAACGTGCGAACAGCCCGTCTTGCGCACGGATTAAGGCTTGTCATTCATGACCATAGGAAAAAGTAAGGCGCCCACCTTTTGGGTGGGCGCGGGCTGATAGTGTGTTGTGAGGTGCGGCTATTTTGCTCGGATGGCGATGGGCGCATTGGAATACCATGGCATCTTGCCCACATAGGCGCGCGTGAGCGGATCGCCCATGATCAGGTAAGTGCGCAGCAGGTTGTCAACATTGATCGTGTTGCCGCTGGTGGCTTCCAACTCAATATAGCCGCCTTGCGCCGCCAGGCCGATCGTTGAGCCGAAGCTTGGTTGTGCCCATAGCGTCTTGTAGAACCCCTTCATCAGTGCCTCGTGACTGAAGCTAACAGCGAGGCTGGTTGGTCCCCAGATTGCCGGCGGTCCGTTTGGAGAGAGCACCAGGCGCTCATCGACAGTGACACCGTAATACTGGATCGGCGTTTGGAAGGCGCTGGTCAGGCAGGTGAACTGCAACAGCAGCGGCAACTGGCTGGTGTTTCTCAGATTTGGCACGTCATACAGGCTGAAGTGATAGGTCGCAGCGCCGGCGATGTTCGATTCCAGCACGGCCATCTGCACTACGCTGCCGTGGCCGGTGTAGTTGATGATGCCGACACCGCTGTCGAAGAGGTTGAAGGTGCGCGCGTGGGTGTCGTTGGGGTTGAGCGTAGTGAAGCCCTGGTAGGGATCGTAGTAGTTGCGAATGATGCGCGCCCAACTGGGTTGCTGCGCAATGTTCGCCTCAGTGCCGGCGGCGAAATCGCCGGCCGAATCCATTGTGCCATTCGGCATGTGTGAGTTGTCGTTGACATAGGCGATGCGACTGCGCCAGTCGGAGCCGGCAGACGGCGTTGGGGCTGTCTCATAGGCAAACAGCTTGGCCAGCACCGCGCTTAGTTCCGCTGGCGTCTTGGCCGGGATGCGGCCAAACAGCAGATCGGGCAGCTTGTCGCTGAGCGGGTCGTTGCCATTGAGTTGCGCATAGCACGCTTCGCAGGCTGTCTCGGCTGGGGGCAGAGGACTTGGCACCAAAAATGGATCCACCGGCGCCGCATAGGGCGGGATGAGCGTGACGTTGCTGCCGGCAAACTGCCCGGTGTTGTAGCCATAGTAGTCGAACGGATCGATGCTGCCGTCACCGATCATCGTCACGGCCGCCGGCTTGACGTCCCACGTGCAGTAGGCGTAGCGCAGGAAGTTGCGCAGTGCGGCCGGCGACATCTGTCCGAAACTCCACCAGTCGTAGATGCTCTCGGCGCTGAATGCGCCGGCCAGATAGCCCGAGACATTGCGAAAGCCGATGAAGCCATCCAGATCGCTGGTGAAGAGTGCGTTCGGCGCGATGTAGACCGCATTTTTGTTGAACTTGGCGTTCATCGCCACCGGCTCATATTTGCTGATGGCGGCGTTGGTGACCAGCGTGCCAGTCCCGGCCATCACGTAGCTGCGGTTGCCGCTTACGTTGGAGAACAAGCCGGCGCTGCGCTGCACGACCGTTGGTGTCGTGGCGCTTGTGACATCATAGAGCGCTTCGTCGGGAATGTTGCTGAGCTGAACATTGCCGGCGCTTTTCACCAGGAAAGTTGCACCACGGTTGCTAAAGTTCAACTCCACCGGCTGCTCCCACACCACGCGGTCGGGCATGATGACTTCGGGTTGGCTTTTCGGCATAGCGCGGAACTGCGTGACGCCGGTGAAGTTGGGGATGGAGAACGTAGCGGTGAAATACGCGCTGATGCCTGATGTTGAATTGGTTGGGTTGACGAAATTGCTATTGCCGTTGGTCGCCAACTGCACGGTATGTGCGCCGCTGGTTGATGAGGCGAAGCCCACCTGCACGGTTGCGGCTGCGCCAGTGGTCGGCAGGCGCGTGGGTGGCGTGAATGACCAGGTGGCTGAATTTGAGCCGTAGGGGCGCAGATTGGCGGCAAACCAGTGATCGCCATCACTGCCAGGCAGCGTGCTGTCGTAATACTTGTTGCTCACAAACACACCGCGCTCAAAGGCAGTGGTCGCTGCTCCGCCACCCCCCGGTGCGCCGCTTTGGCCCATCTCGGCTGACGGGCTGGCGCTGTTGATCGTGAGCCAGTAGGTGTCGTATCGGTTCCAGCGGTCCCCCGGCAGCGGTGCATAGAAGCGGAACCAGTCTGGGCCACGCTGCAGGCTGACCGACTCGCCCCTGCTGTTCTTGAGCGAGTAGTCGGCAATGGCGGATGGTGGCACGCCGGCAGCGCTCAGCGCCGCTGCTGTGACATGCACGATGCCGCTCTGCGAGACGCGAATGCGCCAGCGCGCCTGCCCATCGGCCAGCATGCCGTTCGCCGGCAGGTAGCTGTTGTCGCATGTGACAGCATCCTCAACCTGCGGCTGCAGTTTGCCGGCGCTCAATGCAGCCGTGAAATCGCTGACAAGACTCGTTGGGTTGTCGATCAGCTTTGCGCCTGGCAGCAGTGCCGAGAATGTGCTCGCCAGATGCAACTGTCCGCCTTGCTCGAACAGCGGGGTGATGGCGACAGTCGCCAGCCGCCGGCCGCGCATGATGCCTTCGCTGACTATGCTGACTGGCGCGGCGGGCAATGTGGTATCGGGCGCGCGTTGCAGATCGCCAGCGGCGGCGGTTTCGCTCGCCTCGGTGATGGCCGGCTGCACCACGTCCAACTGGCCGCTGAAAGGCGCGCTCTGCACGGTCATATTTTGCTGCGCGCCGATCTGCATCGCGCTCATCGCCATGCCGGCGCCGAGCTCCACCAGCACCAGCCGACCCGGCGCCCGCACGTCGTGAATTTGGATCGTCGGCAACGCGCCATTCGCGGCTGTGTAGTCGATGCGCACGCCGGCGTCGGTTTGCATCACTGTCAGCGGCAAGGGTTTCTCCTGAGCTGCGACAGATGTGATGTTGATGGGCAACAAGCTGCCAGCAAGTAGCGCCGCAAGGGTTATTGTGATCTGCAAGCCGCGCGACATATGAATCTTCATGCAATCTCCTTGACCGGCCATTGGCGAAGAGTGAAATCGATGATCGTTCACGATATTTTATCGTGAGGATGCGTGAAAAAACCCGACACGGTGGTGTGTCGGGTTTTGCATCGAATCAATGACAGAGCTATGCGGCGCGCTTGCTGCGCACCAGCAAACTTGCGGCCAGCAACAGTGCGCCGAAGCTCAACATGGCGATCGGCACGGCTGTGTTGTCTCCACCGGTCGGTGGGATGATGATCTCGCCGATGCTGCCGGAGCAGAATGAGATATTGTTGTTCGGATTGTCGCCGCCGCTGGTTGTGTTCAGCGTCACAACGTTGCTGAAAGCGCCTGCGGCCGCGCCTTCGGCGACAGTTGCAACAACGTTGATTGTCACAACTTCAGAAACGGGCAGCGTGCCGATGTCGACGATGAAGGAATTGCCGTTGACGACGACCTGACCGCGTGAGGCCGTCACGGACTTCAATACGAGCGACGCCGGCAGCGAGTCGTGCACCTGCACATTGACCGCATCGGTGGTGCCGCGATTGCCGGCGACGATAGTGAACGTCACTTCCTCGCCCGGTTTGGCTGCGTTCATCGGGCAGGTCTTCATGACGTATGGCTCAGCATAGTTCAGTTGCGGAGAGATTGAAGTTGCAGCAGGGGGCGTCGTTGTTGGAATGACTTCCTCAGTTGGTGGGACGATGGTGGGCGGAACAATGGTAGGTGGAACGATGGTAGGCGTTTCGGTGATGGCCAGCGGCGGGCCAGCGAAGGTGCGCGTGGCCGTAGTTGGCACAAAGAACGAGCCGGCGATCAGCGCCAAGCCGGCTGCGAACAAGGCTGATTTGACGAGCAGATTTGATTTCATTGGATTTCAGCTCCTAGTCTAAGGTGTCTGCAGATGCAAAATAACACCGTTGCGTTTCTTGCTCCCACTTCGTTTGTTCCAAGCAGTATCTATTACTTTTCCGCTTAAGACAACAGTCTTTTGGAGTGCGAAGTTGTTTCAGAACGGCAAACCT
>JBDHWI010000212.1:0-4889 GCA_039810125.1 Thermoflexales bacterium
CAGCCCAGCGCGATGGATGTGACAGTGCGCGAGACGTTGCGAATGGCGCGCATCTGGTTGAGCAAGACCTGAAGTGATGCGGTGGAGGCGGTGCGCACCAGCAACATGTAGCTGTCCTCGCCATCGACGCTGTGGCAGGCGGTGATCTGTGGTTCGCGCCTGACGAACGCCTCGAAGGCGTTTTCGCCCTTTACCGCCGGCACCCCCGACAGCGTGACGCGAATGAACGCTGTCAATGGCCGGCCCAACGCCACTTCGTCGAGTTGCACGCTGTAGCCGCGAATGACGCCTGCTTCTTCCATGCGCCGCACTCGCGCCAGCACCGATGGTCCGGTCATTCCCACCTTCTTCGCAATCGTCGCATGCGCCAATCGGCCATCCCTCTGCAGCAACTTCAAAATCCTGCGATCGATCTCATCCATTTCCATCTGCAAATACATCCTTTGGGATACAATCTGATTTCAAACGAATCGTTAGCAATATAGTGATTTTGCTTTCAGTGTCAATCTATTTTGCGTGGAGGGAACATCATGGCGCAGGGCAACCGCCGGCCGGTCAGGGTTTTGTTCGATGAGGCGCACAGCGAAGCGTGGTCGATTTCGCCGCAAATGGCGGCGCAGATGCAGCCGGATGCGCCGTTCGATTCTTCGTATTGCAAAGCCGCGCAGGATCTGGCGCGGCGCGAGTTTGTTGTCGAGCGCCACGCTATTGGGCCGATCACATCAGAGACACTTGCCGGCGCCGGCGTCCTTGTCATCGCTCACCCCTCCGAGCAGATGTGGGAGCACACCACTGGCAGCGCCTCGCCGATATTCACGCGCGACGAGATGGCGGCCATCCAGCACTTCGTGCGGGCCGGCGGCGGGCTGATCGTGCTGGGTGAGACCGAGCAGGCAAAATATGGCAACAATCTGAATGACCTGCTCGCGCCCTTCGGTGTCAGTATCGAGACGGCCACGGTGTGGGACTACTCAAATTTTGAGAAGGTGCCAAGCTGGGTGAAGGTTGTGCCGTCGACCAACGGCATCAACGCCACTGGTCTGCTGACGCAGGTGCAGGATGTGTGCCTGTATCGCGCCGGCGTGCTGCAGCTGGACGGCGACGCAAAACCGCTGCTGCTCACTTCAGACGCCGCGCAGCCGGCGCGCGTGCCGGTGATGGCTGCGACGACTTTTGGCAGAGGTCGCATCATCGTCGCTGCCGACTCAGACTGGCTGGGCGATGAATTTTTCGATGCGCATCATCACGCGCAACTGTGGCGCAACATGGTCTATTGGGTCGGGGAGCATGCGTTCGCTTCAAATGCCCAACCTCTTCCGCAAGAGAAGATGAAAGAGGAGACGAGGGCAGCGTGGCAGCAACTTAAAGCTGCCGTCAACACCCTTCGACAATGGCAGAATGCAGACGGTTCGCTCAATGCGGAAAAGGCGTCGTTGGATGATGTGGCGCAGCAAGTCGATGCCGCTGGCGCAGCCATCTCCGCGCTGCAACCGCGCTTTCCGCATTTGCAGGAATATCACGCGTGCGTGGCGGCTGATCTGCGCCAATGGGTTGAAGCCGGCTGCGGCAAGCCGGATTTTGCGCGCGCGCTGGCCGCCTTCAACCCGCAACTCTTGCGGCAGGACGGCATCGAGCATGTGATCGTCTTCCCGCTCTACACGCCCAATGGCAGCAGCGACACGCGCTTCGAGGCGTTGTGGGTGCAGGCGCCATGGCCGACCTGGCTCGATCAGCTTGAGCGCAAGCAGTATCACAACAGCAAATTCGTGCCGCTGATGATGCTTGACTGCACAGACGGCTATCACAGTGAGTGCGCAGTGTTGTTCCCTGAAACAGTGTCGGTGGCGGCGAAGGCAACAAATAACTTTGGCGGCATCTTCTGCGACCGCGAATCGGCGCGCTATCAACGCGCAGTCAACAAGGCCGCCGGCGTCCTCAAACTCACCCTGCCGCCGCAGTTGGCCGCGCTGCTGCATTCCCCCGATTTGCTGCGCGAGACCTACATGCTGTGGGATCTCATCCACGACACCTCGCACAGCCACGGTGAATTGCCCTTTGACCCATTCATGATCCGCCAGCGCCTGCCCTACTGGATGTATTCGCTTGAGGAGTTGCGCGTGGATCTGTGGACGTTTTGCGAGTCGGTGGAACTTGAAAAAGTATTTCCGTTCGCGCACAACGTGCAGTATGCCATTCTGCTCGACCGTATTCTGCGCTTCCCAATCACTGGCAGCCGCGTGCGCAACTACGATGGGTTGGGCGGGCAACTGCTGTTCGCCTTTTTGCACCAGCAAGGCGTTGTGACATGGCGCGACAATCAACTCGGCATCGACTGGGCTGCGCTGCCGGCCGGCGTGGCCGAACTGCGCCGGCAGGTCGATGATCTGTATCGCGCCGGCATCGATATGACGAAGGTGCAATATTGGATTGCTGCGCACGACCTTGTGGCGAAGTATGTGCGCCCCAACCTTGCCAGTAAGTGGGCGCGCGAGACGCGCGTGGTGAGTGACGAAAGTCAATCCAAAGAGTGGGTCAACCGCGTGCTGGACGACGAATTTCCCCTCAGCCTGTTCTATCAATCGCTGCAAAAGAAGCTGCTGTAACCAAATCGTCGCCGGCGCATCCAATTTGCAATGAAGCGCTAACACCGCTTCGGTAGAATCGTCGCATCTGGAATGTTCGACGCGGGCCTCACCAGCCCGCGTTGTGTTGGAGAATCACAGCGATGGCAGAGAAGTTGGCAATCATTGGATCGGGGCCGGCGGGATTGACCGCTGCGCTGTATGCGGCGCGCGCCTTTTTGGAGCCGCTGGTATTTGTGGGGCCGGCGTTTGGCGGACAAATCGCCACCACCACCGAGGTCGAGAATTTCCCTGGCTTCCCGAGCGGCTTGCAGGGGCCGGAGCTCACTGTCGCCATGCGCGAGCAGGCTGAGCGCTTTGGCTCGCGCATGGTCGAAGAGACCATCGAAAAGGTCGATTTCAGCCAACGCCCGTTCAAGCTGTGGTCGGCAGTGGGCGAATATGAAGTCGAGTCGGTCATCATCGCCACCGGCGCGAACCCGCGCAAACTGGGCATCCCTGGTGAGGACGAATTCATCGGGCGCGGGGTGAGCTACTGCGCCACATGCGATGGCTTCTTCTTCCGCAACAAGGAAATCATGGTTGTCGGCGGCGGAGACAGCGCCTTTCAGGAAGGCCTGTTCCTGACCAAATTCGGCTCACGCGTGCGCATCGTGCATCGGCGCGACGAGTTCCGCGCTGGCCCCACGCTGCAACAGCGCGTAATGGACAACCCGAAGATCGAACTGGTGACCAACACCGTTGTCGAGAGGGTGAAAGGTAATGGCAAGGTAAACGAGGCGGTGTTGTGGAATGTGAAGACTGGCGAGGAGACGATCACGTCGGTGGACGGCTTCTTTGTCTTCATCGGGCATGAGCCAAACACCGGCCTGTTCAAAGGGCAGCTCGCAATGGATGAGGAAGGCTATCTGCAGGTGGATGGCCGGCTGCACACCAGCGTGCCGGGCGTGTTCGCTGCCGGCGAGGTGCATGACAACTGGTTCAAGCAGGCCATCACTAGCGCCGGCTTTGGTTGCATGGCCGCGCTGGAGGCGGAGAAGTATCTGGCCAGCCTGAATTGATCCAGGCTGTGGCAAAGATCACACATGGCAGCGCCGTGGCTTTCACGGCGCTGTTTTATTTCGTTTGGCGTTGAAGCTCAACGCCACCCTCACAGCCGGTTTTCCTCGATGTATCCCCACACGATGCGGTAGCCCATGCCCGGCGCCTGCGGCAGGTGCACATAGCCCTGTGCATCCATCTCATCGCCAATGGCTTCCAGATATGGCGGCGGCGTCTCGCAATCCACCCCTGGCGCAAGCAGACCGCGCTCGTAATACTCGCACACGTCTTCGCTGGTCGAGCCGAGGACGTGCAGATTGGCAAAGCCGCTCATGTGCACCTCGCACTTGACGCCGAACGCCTCGCAGACGGCTGCCATCTTTTTTGCGCCGGTGATGCCGCCGCGCAGCACGTCGATCCGACTCATGTCTGCTGCGCCGCGGCGGATCCAATCGGCGCGGGTGTAGATGCTGCCGGCGGCGATCTCCGGCGACAGGATCGGTATGTCCAGTTCGCGCGTCAGCTTTTCATAGGTGCCGACGCGGTACTCCAGCATTGGGTGCTCATACCAGTAGAAGTGCAGGCGCTCCAACTCGCGCCCAACACGATATGCCTCTTCGTAGGTGCGATAGGTGCCCCACGGATCGAAACTCAGCACCATGTCGTTGCCTACTGCGGCGCGCACCGCTTGGCACACCTCGATATCTTGGGTGATGTGCGAGGGCCGGCCTGGATCGGGCTTCTGCGTCACAGGATCCCAAAAGTAGTACGGGTGAATCTTGTAGTGGGTGTAGCCGCGTCGCTTGCAGGCTAGCGCGTGCTGCGCGTAGTCATCCGGCGTGCCCATATTTGGATAAGTGCTGGCGTAGGCTTTTACCTTGTCGCGGCAGCCGCCAAGCAGTTTGTAGAGCGGCAGGTTGAAGGCGCGCGCCTGCAAATCCCATAGCACCAAGTCGATCACACTGAGCAAGTTCTCATCGACGTTCGCCACCCACAGCCAGTGCCAGAATCGCTCGCGGTCGAATGGGTCTTGCCCCACCAGCATCGGTTTGAAGCGTTCGGTCAAAGCCTCGCGCTGCTCGGCACTCATGCCGTCCAAATCGCCGTGGCTGCGGCCGCCGAGGTAATAACCCTCAGCGCCCTCATCGGTGATGATCTTGGTTAGCGTCTGGGTTGTTTCGACTTCGGGCAACAGTTGGCCGTTGTGAAAGGGCCGCCGTTTGACGCGAAACGGGATCACTTGCAGGTCGACGATTTTCATAGCTG
>JBDHWI010000213.1:0-4872 GCA_039810125.1 Thermoflexales bacterium
CACAACATCCGCCGCGAGCAGCCCGAGCGCTTCGTGCAGTGCGTGAAGGAATTTCTGCGCGCAGCAAAGGCATGAGCGACACATCCATCCCAGAGCACATGCCGGCTATCAGGCAGGTGACGCGGCCATGGGGCAGCTTCCGCCAATTTGCCCACAACGAAGCTGTCACCGTCTCGCTGATGACCGTGCAGCCGAACCAGCGGCTGAGCCTGCAATCGCACGCCGAGCGCGCCGAACTGTGGATCGTGCTGGATGAGGGCGCAATCGTGCAGGTGGAAGATGCGATCCTGCGCCCCCGCGCCGGCGAGGAAATCTGGATACCCGCGAACGCGCGGCACCGCCTGGGCAGCGCCGGCCCGCCCGTGCGCGTGCTGGAAGTCGCCTTCGGCAACTGGCAGCAGGACGACATCACGCGCCACGCAGACGACTACGGCCGGCCGGCGTCCGCGCCGATCACACCTTGATCTGCCGCACCGCATCGCCGACTACGCGCAGCAGCTTCGCCGGCGTGTCGGGCGGCACTGTGCAGCCCGGGCCGATGAGCAGCTTGCGCGCGCCGGCGTCCTGCACGCTCTTGCGAATGTCGCTCATCACCTCAGACGGCGCCTGATGCGCGATGCGCACCTCGTTGACGCCGCCCATCAGCGCCGCCTGCGTCAACTTGCGCGCCTCGCCCAGCGCCGGCGCGCTGTTCAGGTGCGACCAACTGAACGCCTCGACCGGGTAATGGGCCACGCGGTCGAAGCGCAGGTGGAAGCCATGCACGTGCGCCACCCGCGTCATGCCCTCGGCCGCCTGCAGGATGCGCAGGTCATACGGGGTGACGAACTCGGCAAACTGGTCGTCGGTCAGCCCGCCCTTCGCCGGCTCCACCGCGCCGTTGATCGAATAGAAGATGCCGTTCACGCCGAGCGCCTGCAACTGGCGGATGTATTCGATCAGCGTTTCGGTGATGGCGTCAAGCGCGTTGTGGCCGGCCTGCGGATGCGCAAACACGAGTTGCGCCACATTGACGCCGGTGGCGCGCACCAGCGTTTGCAGCGGGTTGAACAGCGTCTCGATCAAGGGCATGTCTGGCCCCACCGCCGCGCGCAACTCCCGCAGGCACGCCAGTTGCTCATGAAAGGCCTGCTCGGTCATGCCGACAGGCGAGAAGCGCTGCAGGTCGGACTCGCGCTGCACCTCGCTCAGGCCAGGCAGGGGATAGCGATAGTCGTTCATCACCTTCAGGTAATCCCAGCCGTACGCCTTCGCGAACTCCACATGCAACTCGGCCACCTTCTTGCCGGGCAGATGCTCGCTGGCAAAGTGCAGCCACACGCTCGCCGGCAGTCGATCCACTTCCTCGCCGCGCACGGCAGCCTCGAAGCGTTCCAATCGCGTCATGCTTTTCATCATGCACCTCACAGAATCGCGCGATCGGGCCAGTGGGCAATCCGCGCCCACGATGGCTCCATCGCTCGATCAGTCCATTTCCAGAATGAACGTCGCCGGCCCGTCGTTGATGAGCGCAACCTGCATCTCTGCGCCAAAAACGCCCTGCTCCACGCGCGGCACGCCCTCGGCGCGCAGCCGCGCTGCAAACCGTTCGATGAGCGGCGCGGCATGTTCGGGTTGCGCGGCGCGCACAAAGTCGGGCCGGCGTCCCTTGCGCGCTTCGCCATACAGCGTGAACTGCGAGACGACCAGCGCGCTGCCGGCAATGTCGATCAGCGAGCGATCAAAGCCGGATGGACCGTCCGTCGCAGGGAAGATGCGCAGCGTCGCGATCTTCTTCGCCATCCAGTCGACCTGCGCTTCGCCATCGGCCGGCGTGATGCCGGCGAGCAGCAGCGCACCCTGGGCGATCTCGGCAACGATCGCGCCATCCACGCGCACGCTGGCCTGCTTCACCCGCTGCAACACCACTCGCATGCAAAGGATTGTAGGCGCACACAGTAGAATCGCCGGCGCTCACACCATGATCACAATCACACAGACCGCCCTGCGCGAGATGCTCACCCACGCCTGTCAGATCGCGCGCGACGCCGGCGCCATCCTGCGCGAAGGCTACATGCAGTTCGAAGCGCGCGCCGGCGAAGTCCATTACAAACAGGCCGACGTCGATCCGGTGACCGAGTTCGACCAGCGCAGCGAGGCGTTCATCGTCGCAGCCTTGCGCGGGGCATTCCCCTCGCATCGCATCGTCGGCGAAGAGGGCGGACGGTATGACGTGCCGAGTGCTTTCGAGTCGCAGAACGCAACGCTCGAAACATGCGAGTGGCAAATCGACCCGCTGGACGGCACGGTGAATTTTGCGCATGGCTTTCCGCTGTTTTCAGTGTCAATGGGATTGCTGGTGGCTGGCGCGCCGGCGCTGGGCGTGGTGTATGACCCGGTGCGCGAGGAGCTGTTCGCCGGCGCGGCGGGCTGTGGCGCGACGCTGAATGGCAAGCCCATGCGCGTGAGCGACACGCCGGCGCTGGGGCGCGCGCTGCTCAGCACCGGCTTCCCCTATGATCGTCGCACCAGCCCGCTTAACAACTTCGACCCGTTCATCGCATTCCAGCGCAAGAGCCAGGAAGTGCGCCGGCTTGGCAGCGCTGCGCTTGATCTGTGCTATGTGGCATGCGGCCGGCTGGATGGTTATTGGGAGATGAAGATCAAGCCGCACGACATTGCCGCCGGCATCGCCATCCTGCGCGAAGCCGGCGGCACGGTGACGGACTACGCCGGCGGGGACAATATGCTGAACCACAGGCAGATCATCGCCAGCAATGGCTTGATTCAGCTGGAGATGCTGGATGTGATCGCCGGATCACATTGAAACCCATCCCTCTCTTGCAAAGCGGGGCGAGGGCCTGCACGAATCTCTTTCAACTATTTCGTGTTCTTAGGGATTGACATCATGCTCAACGAAAACCAACGCATCGTCATCACCGGTATGGGCGCAGTCTCGCCTGTCGGCAACAGCGTGGCCGAGATGTGGGAGGGCTTCGTCACGGGCCGGCAGGGCGTCGACTTCATCACCCTGTTCGACACGGCCGAGAGCGAAGTGAAGATCGCCGCGGAGGTGAAGGGCTTCGACGCCGGCGCGCTGCTGGGCGCGAAGGAGGCGCGCAAGCTCGACCGCTTCGCGCAGTTGGCGTATGCCGCCGCGAAGGAGGCGCTCGCTCAATCCGGCTTGACGATCGACGCGCGCAACACCCACCGCATCGGCGTGCTGACCGGCAGCGGCACCGGCGGCACCACCGCGCTGACCAACGAGCACAAGGTGATGTTGCAGCGCGGCGCTCGGCGTGTCGGGCCGTTTGCCATGCCGATGATGTTGATCGATTCATCGTGCGGCGTGCTGACGATCCAGTTTGGCATTCGCGGACCGAGCGCGAACTATGCAACCGCATGCGCGAGCGCCGCGACAGCCATCGGCGAGGCGATGGAGATGATCCGCGCCGGCCGCATCGATGCCGCGCTGGCCGGCGGCAGCGAATCGCCGATCAACCCCTTTGCGCTTGCAGCGTTCAACAACATGGGCGCGCTATCCACGTTCAACGATGACCCACAGCGCGCCTCGCGCCCGTTCGACGCCACGCGCAGCGGCTTCGTCGCCGGCGAGGGCGCGGGCTTTCTCACGCTTGAGTCACTCGCCCACGCCAGAGCGCGCGGCGCAAACGTGCTGGCCGAAATCGTCGGCTATGGCGCGACGAGCGACGCCGGCCACATCACCACGCCTGATGTGAACGGCGCAGCGCGGTCGATGCAGTTGGCATTGCAGCAGGCCGGCCTCGCGCCTGAGGATGTCGATTACATCAACGCGCACGGCACCAGCACGCCGATCAACGACAGCAACGAGACGAAGGCGATCAAGCTCGTATTTGGCGAGGCGGCAGCGCGCGTGCCGATCAGCTCGACCAAGAGCATGACCGGCCATCTGCTCGGCGCGACCGGGGCGCTGGAGCTGATCGCGTGCGTGAAGGCGATCGAGACGGGCGTGATCCCGCCGACGGTGAATTACCGCACACCCGACGCAGAGTGCGATTTGAACTACGTGCCAAACGGCGCCATCTCAGAAGAGGTCAACATCGCCATGTCGAACGCGTTCGGCTTCTTCGGCCACAATGCATGCCTGATCGTGAAGCGCTTTGTGGAGTGAAAGGAGTGACAACGACAGGCAGCACAACGCGGAGAAGCGCGCAGGCCAAAAGAAAAGGCCTCGCAGATTTTTGAAATCTGCGAGGCCTTTCATCATTCCTTCGCGCGCTCGAGGTATTCGCCGGTGCGCGTGTCGATCTTCAGCAGGTCGCCTTCCTTGATGAAGTTCGGCACCTGAATAACCGCGCCGGTTTCCAGCGTGACGTTCTTCTGCACGTTGTTGGCCGTATCGCCGCGAATCGCGACATCCGCCGTGACCACCTTCAGGGTGACGAATGTGGGCAATTCGATGCCGGCGTAGTGCGTGCCGTCCAGCACCAACAGGTTCACCGTGTCGTTCTCGCGCATAAACATCGTCACCTCGCTCACCATCTCTTCATCCAGCGCGATCTGGTCGTAGGATTCGGTGTCCATGAAGTGATAGGTGTTGCCGTCTTTGTAGAGATACTGCACAGGGCGCATCTCGGATTGCACGATGTCGATCGGGTCGCCGGCGCGCACGCGATCCTCGATCACCTTGCCGTTGTTCAGATTCTTCAGCTTCATGCGCACCATCGCGCGCCAGTTGCCCGGGGCGATGTGCTGGTATTCAACGACGCGATAGACGTCGTTGTTGTAGCGGATCAAAATGCCTCTGCGGAGGTCGGATGTCGTTGCCATTGCTCACCTGTGAAAGAGTCCCTGCGCCTCAGACGAGGCAGCGCGCTATTTTACATGGGACGACCAGCCGGCTTCAACGGG
>JBDHWI010000214.1:0-4808 GCA_039810125.1 Thermoflexales bacterium
GCGTTGAAGTAGACTGGGCGCGCCAGCCACAGCAGCATCAGCGCGAGACGTGGCGCGAGCGCGCCGAATAGACCGAACAAACAACCAAGAATCATGATGTTTTCTCCTTTTTTGATCAGTTACCCTGAGATGCCGTCACTGCTTCCATCACCCGGTCGAGGTTGAAGCTGCCCGGCTTCTGGCGCGGCGGGAATTCACGGAAGCTTTGCAGCCAGCGCGCCACATATGCAGCGGCCGGCGCGACCATGAACATGCGCTCAAGGAACCAGCGTTCATAGTCCATGGCGATGTCCTGAGCCAGCTCGAATGGATCCATGCGCAGGTTGGTGAGGATCGGCGCGCGCAATTCCTCGAACGGCGTGAGCCACACATGCAAGCCGTGCGCCGGCTGTTTTAAGAACGACATCTTCCAGTTGCCGTAGCGCAACGCGGCCACGCTGCCGTCGTCGGTCCAGTAGATGAACTCCTTGCGCGGCCACTCCGCCTCGCCGCGCAGCGCCGGCCCCAGATCATAGCCATCGAGGTGCACCTTGTATTTGCGACCATTGATCGTGCGGCCCTTCATCAGGTCTTCCTTGGCCGTCGCATCGCCGGCTGCCGCCACCAACGTGGCGAACATATCCTCGTGCGCGCCGATGTCGTTGATGATCGTGCCGGGCTTGATCACGCCGGGCCACTTGATCAGTGTCGGCACGCGATAGCCGCCCTCCCACGGCGTGTTCTTCTCGCCGCGAAACATGGTCGTGCCGCCGTCGGGCCAGGTGAACGCTTCGGCACCGTTGTCGGTCGAATACATGATGATCGTGTTGTCGTCGACGCCGAGGTCTTCGAGCAGTTTCAGCATCTGGCCGATCTGGCGATCGTGCTCGACCATGCCGTCGGCGTAGATGCCAAGCCCGGTCTTGCCCACGAGGCTCTTCTTCAAGTGGGTGAAGATGTGCATCTTGGTCGAGTTCCACCACACGAAGAATGGCTTGTCGGCCTTCACCGCGCGCTTGATGAAGTCGGTCGCCTTCTCGTTGACTTCCTCGTCGAACGTCTCCATGCGCTTCCTGGTCAGCGGGCCGGTGTCGGTCATCTTGCCGTTGGCGTAGCTGTGGATCACGCCTCGCGGCCCGAAGTTCTTCCTGAAGTTCGGGAACTCGGACTCCTTCGGGTAGTCAGGATGCTCCGGCTCCTCCTCGGCGTTCAGGTGATACAGGTTGCCGAAGAACTCGTCGAAGCCGTGGTTCGTCGGCAGCATCTCGTCGCGATCGCCCAGGTGATTCTTGCCAAACTGCCCGGTCGCATAACCCTGCGCCTTGAGCAACGTCGCGAGCGTCGGGTCCTCGGCCTTCATGCCCTCCGGCGCGCCCGGCAGGCCGACCTTGGTGAGGCCGGTGCGGATGGGCGACTGGCCGGTGATGAACGCCGCGCGGCCGGCGGTGCAGCTCTGCTGGCCATACCAGTCGGTGCACAATGCGCCTTCCTTCGCAATGCTGTCGATGTTCGGTGTGCGAAAGCCCATCATGCCCATGTTGTAGGCGCTGATGTTGAACTGGCCGATGTCGTCGCCCCACAAGACGAGGATGTTCGGCTTCTTGCCGCTGCGGCTGGCTGTAGCGCCTGTGCCCGCGCTCGCCTTTTACACTGCGACTGTCTTGCTTTGTTTCTTGCTTGCCATGTGATGCGATCCTCCAGAATTAGATAGGGGTCTGCACAGCCAAACCTATCACCATAGGTATTGGCTGATCTCATTGCAGCGCCATCGCAACGCGCAGGCGTTCCTCCGGCGAAATGAAGTGATCGGCATCCTTAGCGTCGTCGCCGAGCGCAATCTCCACCCAGTTCACCTCGCCGTTGAATTTGGCGCCGTGTGCGGTGTAGTCGTCCGTCACAGGTGAACCCGATTCAAAGCCGATATCGCACGTCTCATCGGCGGAGAAGATCATGGGCTCGGTCTGATCCACGCGACCTTGGCCGGCTGGCTTCCCGTCAATGAACAGCGTGACCGCGCCTCCCTTGGCCAAGCCGCCGCCGTCATACTTGAACTCCATCCGAACCTGGTGCGTCCCTGGCGGGATTTTTGTAGCGCCCTCGACCGTGTAACGATGCACGCCGTAGAAGTTGTAGCAATACTTCGGTTTGCCGTCCTTGGCGTACAGGCTCCATCCACCGATGATCCCGCCCAGGGCGATGATGACGCCTTCCGCGCCTGATTGCGGCACGACCAGTTCGGCCGTTACGGCGTGCGACTTGTTCTTCATGTTCACGATCGAGCTTTCAGTCAGCCGCCCCATGCCACCGAACAGAACCTGCCGCGTGCCCGTGATCAATTGAGGCCGGCCGGCGATGTCGGGATTGGCGCGCTCGGCGAAGCGGTCGTCCAAAGGCAGGACGTTGTATTTCGTCGCTTCGATAAGCCACAGCCGCTGCAGTTCGTGCAGCTTTTGTGGATTTTCTTTGGCCAGATTCTTGGACTGAGTCCAATCGGTGTTCGTGTCGTACAGCTCCCACACGTCGTCGTCGAAGGCCGGCAGCTTCACGGCTCCCGTCAACCAAGGTGTGCGGTGCCGTGTGACAGCCGTCCAGCCCTTGTGATAGATGCCGCGATTGCCGTTCATCTCGAAATACTGAGTCTCGCGTCGCTCTGCCGCCTGTGCATCATCGAACGCATACAGCATGCTCACGCCTTCAATCGGTCGCTGCTGGACGCCATTGACCATGATAGGCTGAGGCAGCCCCGCGGCCTCGAGAATCGTAGGCGCGACGTCAATCACGTGATGGAACTGGCTGCGAATCTCACCCTTGGCTTGAATCCCCTTCGGCCAGTGCACGATCGTGCCGTTGCGCGTGCCGCCAAAGTGCGAGGCGACCTGCTTGGTCCATTGGTAGGGTGTGTCCATGGCGTGCGCCCATCCCACCGCATAGTGGTTGTAGGCCTCGACTCCGCCCAACTTGTCCAGCCGCTCGGTGAGGAAGTCCGCCGTCTCCAATTCCGGGAAGCCAGTCAATGGCGCCATTTCGTTGAAGCAGCCCTGCAGCGTTCCTTCCGCCGAGGCGCCGTTGTCGCCGATGATGACGTAGATCAGCGTGTCTTCCAGGATGCCGAGTTCCTTGAGCGAGTCCACCAACTTCCCGACGTATTGATCCGTGTGTTCCATGTAGCCGGCATACACCTCCATCTCGCGGGCAAGCACCTTCTTCATCTCTGGCGAGAAGGTGTCCCAGGCCGGAATATCTGGATGGCGCTCGGTGAGGGTGCTGTCCTTTGGGATGACGCCGAGCCGCTTCTGGCGCGCGAACGATTCCTCGCGGAGTTTGTCCCAACCCTGATCGAACTTGCCGGCATATTTGTCGGCCCATTCCTTGGGCACGTGATGCGGCGCGTGCGTCGCGCCGGGCGCGAAGTAGATGAAGAACGGCTTGTCCGGCATGAGCGCTTTCTGCTGGCGGATCCACTTCACGGCCTTGGTGGTCATGTCGTCGGTGAAGTGATAGCCTTCGTCGGGTGTCTTCTCCGGCTCTACCGGCGTGGTTCCTTCGTAGATCGCCGGATACCACTGGTTGGTCTCTCCGCCGATGAACCCATAGAAATACTCGAAGCCTCCACCGCCGGTAGGCCATGCATCGAACGGGCCCATCGGGCTGGTCTGCCAGACCGGCACCTCATGGCACTTGCCAAACTGCGCAGTTGAATAACCGTTGAGTTTCAGCGTCCGCGCCAGCGGCGAGCAAGTGTTCGGCAGGATGGAGTTGTAGCCGGGCGCTGCGGTCGCGATTTCTGTGATGCCGCCCATGCCGACCGAGTGATGGTTGCGCCCGGTGAGCAGCGCTTGACGGGTGGGCGAGCACAGCGCTGTCGTGTGGAAGCGGTTGAACTTCAACCCGCCGGCAGCAAGTTTCTCGATGTTCGGCGTTTGGCACGGGCCGCCGAAAGCGCTCGTCGCGCCAAATCCAACGTCATCGATCAGGATCACGAGCACGTTCGGCGCGCCCTGGGGCGGGTGCAACGGTTTGATGGGCGGGTAGCTGGTGTCCGGGTCTTTGGCGTCGAAGGTGGTAAGACCCACATGCGGCAGGTCGGGTATCGGCAGAATTGTGCGCTGGAGCGTGTCGCGTTGCGCCGCCTCAGGCGCCTTCTCTTTGGCAAGATTGGTTGGCCCATGCGAAGATGATGATGGTTTTGGTCTCTTGGTTGCCATTTCTTCTCCTTAGAACGACTGCGCCGCGAGTGCGGCCAGTTTTGTTGTTCGCCGCGATGAATCAGGTAACTGCCCGCACGGTCAGCGGCGCCAACGCATGCCAGATTCCCGGTCTGTCTTTCTGGTTCGCTATGCCGGCCGCCCAAAGGCTGCCTTGGTAGACGGCAGCAGCGCGAGGATCAGCGCGATGACGCTGACCGCCAGGCTGAGCAATACCGATTGCAACTCTGCTGCGTCATACTCACGAGTCGGACTCCCGGAACGCCCTCCCAGAGGGTTGAGGAGTCCGACTCCAATGACTCACTTCCCTTCGTGTGCCATATCGTCAATGGCGACGGTGATCGCCAGGATCATGCCGTCGTTCTGGCCGGGTGCGACCTCGACGCCGTAGGTGTCGGCGATGCGGAACCACTTCTTCGACACCTCGGCCACCTTGTGGCCGCCCTCGCCGATCGTGTATTCGTGGTCGAGGATGTTGCCCTGCACATTCAAATCTTCCCCATTGCCAATCCTGACCACCCAGCGCTCGCGCAGCGGGGTGATCAGCGCCTTCTTCACCTCGGCCAACTTCTCGCCGCGCGGGCCTTCGATGGCCATCGAGTCCTTCACCCGCAGCACGCGCTC
>JBDHWI010000215.1:0-4800 GCA_039810125.1 Thermoflexales bacterium
ATGGCGTAGATGTCGTGCAACCACATGCGCGAGACGAAAACGTTGGCCGCCGGCTTGATCGGCCAGACTGATAGACTGTTATAATCGTCGTCCTCAAGCCCTGGTGGCGAAATTGGCAGACGCGCTATCTTGAGGGGGTAGTGCCGAAAGGCTTGCAGGTTCAAATCCTGTCCAGGGCAATGAACGTGCGGCGCATTTGGAAAATGCGCCGCACGTTTTTTTCGCGCTGTTGGTTTTTCACGCCGGCGCTACACTGGCCACAACAACCATGACCACACCAACCACTTTCCTGTATGCCGGCACATATACCGTGCAGGGCGCCAATGGCATTTACGTCTATCGCGTCGAAAATAATGGCGAGTTGACCAGGCTGTTTGAAGCTCCGGGCCTGCCCAACCCGACGTTTCTGGCCATTCACCCCTCGAAAAGATTTCTATATGCGGTGAATGAGATCGGCGAATATGAAGGCAAGCCCGCCGGCGCGGTCAGCGCGTTTTCCATCCATGCAGATGGCTCGCTTGCGCCCATCAACACTCAAAGCAGCGTGGGCAACGGGCCGTGCCACATCTGCATCGACCGCGCCGGCAGAAACGCGCTGGTGGCGAACTATGGCAGCGGCAGCGCAGCCGTTTTGCCGATCAACGCAGATGGCTCGCTTGCGCCGGCGTCGGCCTTTGTGCAACACACCGGCAGCGGCCCCAACGCGAGCCGGCAGGAAGGGCCGCACGCGCACTCCACCACGCTTTCGCCGGATGAGGGCTATGCCTATGTGGCCGATCTTGGCCTCGACAAGCTGATGACCTATCGCTTCGACGCGGGCAAGGGCGCGCTGGAAGCGAACGTGCCGGCGTTCATTGCGCTTCACGCTGGCGCCGGCCCGCGTCATTTCACGTTTCACCCCAACGGGCGTTGGGCGTATGTCATCAATGAGTTGGACAACACGATCGTGGCATATGACTACAGCGCCGGCACCGGCGCGCTCATTGTGAAGCAGACCATCGGCACGTTGCCGGCGGGTTGGAGCGGCACGAGCTATTGCGCCGACATCCATATTTCACCGGACGGCAAGTTTCTGTACGGCTCGAATCGTGGCCACGACAGCATCGCCATCTTCGCCATTGCGCGCACTGGCGGATTACTCTCACTCGTCGGGCATCAAGGCGAGGGCATTGTGTGGCCGCGCAATTTTGCCATCGATCCCGCCGGCCGCTTCCTGTATGTCGCGAATCAGAATAGCGACAGCATCGTGGCGTTTGAGATGAATGCAAGCACTGGCACGCTCACGCCGGCGAACATTCACATTCAATTACCCAAGCCGGTTTGCCTTCAGTTTTTGACGATGTGAGCCTGGCCGCAAGAGCTAGAAATCGTAATCGATGAACCATTCGAGCGACTGGCCGGGTGCGATCATGCGCTCGAGGAACGGCTCCCATGAAAATGTTTTGTCATTGCCCCAGATCGGGAAGAAATCTGGCGTGTAGCTGCATGTGGCGCTGACCATGCCGAGCAGCGGGTGGCGCTGTTGGATGACGAGTCGCTCGGTTGCGTTGTGATCCAACGGCAGGTAATGTCCAGGGCGCGGCCACGGCCAGTTCTTGCGCGTGATCCAGCCACTGGGTTGCAGCGCATAGCCGGCGCTCTCCCCGAAATTCACATCGATGTTGAGCTTGATCAACACATCGCCGGCGTGCGGGTAAAACGGATGCGGAAACCAGCGCATTGGGATGGGCGCATGACCTGTGTTATCCAGCCGGATGTGCGAGCGAATCGTGCGCCCCGCCAGCGTCACGGTTCGTGCCAGCGCGAGCGCCCATTCGCGATAAGCCTGCTGCGTCGACATGTGCGCGCTGCTCTGCTGCATCTCGACCGACCAGTCACTGAATGACTTCACGCCATTCTTCTGGTAATTCGGGTCGAGGTCGCAGATGCCGACGCCGGGGATGAGCGCTTCGCTGCCTTCGCCCACGCTGCGCAAAGGGGACAGGTTGAAGGCGTCAGGGATGCCTTGCCCATCGAAGACATTGAAGTCGTTCGGGTAGGTGGGGCCGGACATCAGCGCGCCAAGCTTTGCATCGCTGATCTGAAAGATGTAACCGCCGGCGCAGTATCGCGCGCCCAGCTTGTCGCGATCGCGGTTGGGGTCCAGCAATGTCACAGAGAGTTGATCGTTGGTGATTTCAAACATGGCGTGCCAATGTTGGCATCAAGTGCTTTAATTGGCAAAGAGAGGCAAACTCAGGAGCGACCGGAAATGAACATCTACAAGCAACTGTATGGCCGCACGCCCGATGGCGAAGACGTCGACATTTACACTCTCACCAACGATCGTGGCATGGAGGCGAAGATCGCAACCTATGGCGGCATCCTCGTTTCGCTCACCGCGCCGGACCGCAACGGCAAATATGACGATGTGGTGCTGGGTTTCGAGTATCTTGAAAACTATTTTCGCTTCAGCCCATTCTTTGGCTGCATTGTGGGCCGCTATGCCAATCGCATCGCGAATGCGAAATTCCGCCTGAACGATGCCGAATATGCATTGGCGGCGAACGATGGTCCGAACAGCCTGCACGGCGGCAAGAAGGGCTTCGACAAGGTTGTGTGGCGGGCGAGTGAAATTGCGACAAGCGATGCAGCCAGTCTTGCGTTGGGTTACACGAGCAAAGATGGCGAAGAGGGTTATCCAGGCACACTATCAGTGATCGTGGTTTACACGTTGATGAATGACAACTCGTTGCGCATCGACTACACCGCAACGACGACGAAGGACACAGTGCTGAACCTCACGAATCACTCGTACTTCAATCTCGCCGGCGCCGGCGACATTCTCGGCCACCAGTTGATGCTGAACGCCGACCAGTTCACGCCGGCCAACGCGACGCTGATTCCCACCGGTGAACTGGCGAGCGTGGAAGGCACGCCGCTCGATTTTCGCCAACTCACCACCATCGGCGACCGCATCAACGATCCGCACGAGCAAATGGTGCGAGGCAAGGGCTATGACCACAACTTTGTCGTGCGTGGTGAGGCCGGCGTGCTGCGCCCAGCCGCCCGCGTGGTTGAGCCAAAAACAGGCCGGCTGATGGACGTCAGCACCACTGAGCCAGGGGTGCAGTTCTACTCCGGCAACTTCATGACTGAGGTCGTGGGCAAGCGCGGTCAGACCTACAACTATCGCGGCGGACTGTGCCTCGAAACACAGCACTTCCCAGACTCACCCAATCAGCCCAACTTCCCCAGCACGGTGCTGAGGCCAGGCCAGACCTTCAAATCGACGACAGTGTTCGCTTTCTGCGCAGAGTAGCAAAACAAAAGAGAGTCAAGACCCAGCGAGCAAGAGAGAGGGTGACACTTGCCTTCTCTCTTTTGGGTTGATGTCTATGGTGTTGCAGCGTGGTTCGCGTCTCCAGGCGCGAACTACGCGATTTCCAGTTCGACTGTCACATCTTGTCGTCTGTCCTGCTTACCACACACGCAGGCCGAAGCGGCTGAGGTAGATGGGGATGGCGCGGCAGTGGGGTAGGTCGGCCTCAATGGCGCGCAGCATCTCGCGCTTGCCATATGACAGATCGCCGCACAGCAGCGTGATGGAGCCGCCCTCTCCGCCGGCGCCGTTTACCTTCCAGCCCAGCGCGCCATGCGCCCGCGCGATCTCGATCACACGGTGCGCGTCAGTGCTCACCAGCGCGGCGTTCAAGTCGGCCTGCGCCGCGGTGTTTTCGCGCATGGCGCAGCCAAGCGCAATGAAATCCCCATCGAACATCGCATCGCGCGAGCGCTCGGCACAATGACGCAGAGCGCGGATGCGCGCGTTGTCGGGGCCGGCGTCTTCCAACTCGCGGATCACCTTCAGATGCACCTCGGATGAGTCATGCGTTTTGCCCAGAAAGATCAGTGCGAGCCGGCGTTCCAACTCCCACCACGTTGTGTCCGGCACGCGAACCTGCGACACAGTCGCGCGCGGGTATGCGTGCATGTCGATGAAGTTGATGCCGCCATATGCCGCGCACAGTTGATCCTGGATGCCGCTCTGGCGCTTGAGCATCTCGGTCTCAACGGCGTGCGCCTCGAAGGCGATCTCGTGTGTGGAGAGCCGGCCCGGGGTGAGCCGGTCGAGCGCGCCGATGAGCGCGACAGCGACTGACGCGCTGGTGCCGGTGCTGGCGCCGCCAGGCATCTCGCTGAAGATGGTCACTTTCAGCGAGATGTCATCCGGCACACCCATGCGCTCGATGGCCGCTTCGATCAACGGGTGTGTGCGCCAGCCTTCGCCAGGCGTGGCGGTGAAGCGCTCGCCGTAATTCTCGGCGAACACCTCGATGCGCTCGGCCTGCGCGTCACGCGAAAACACCTCAATCTGCACTTCGATGTAGGGATACACGCCGATGTTGAAGATGCGACCGTGGCCGGCGAACCATGTGTCGGTCCAGCCGCCGGTGTCGCAGATGCGCGTCGGCGCGACGGCGTTGATGATGCGCAGCGGTGTTGCGTTGTTCGAAGCGGGAGATGCCATGCGCGGATTGTAGACCGCGCCCCGAATGCGCTTCTTGAAGGCGTTTGAAGGCGCAAGGGATTTTGAAGCGTTTGACGATTTCAGCAATCATCTAACAAACTATGGGGCATGACAACGACATTGATCGAAACCCCTGAGGGCGGGTACGCCTTTTTGCCGGCGAGTGCGACGTATTCAGCCGGCGCCATCGCAAGCGCCGGCTTTGGCATGGCGCATGTGGTCTTTCGCCGGCCGCTGGCGTTGGCAGAAGGCTTTGAGGCGATGCGCGCGTATCTCTCGATCATAGGCCG
>JBDHWI010000216.1:0-4618 GCA_039810125.1 Thermoflexales bacterium
ACCATGCGAAGGTTTTCACTGTCGCGGTCTGGCTGGGCGATTCCATCGTCGCCACCGGCAGCGGCACCAGCAAGCAGTTGGCCGAGCAGATCGCTGCGCGCGAGGCGCTGGCGCGGGCGAGTGAGTTTGCGAAGACGGGTGAGTCGGATGCAACGGATGCCGGCGAAGGAGTGGAAGGTTGATTCCCCCAAACGTCAATCCGCGCAGCACCCATCCCCATTGCCAGCAGCAACGCCCACCCGGCAAAAGCACGACGCGTTGATGCCGGCGTCGGATCGGGCCAGGGCCAGATCGAGCCGCAACTGCGCTGCTGCGGCCTCGGCGTGTTTGCCCAGCTTGTGCAGGCACTCCACATATCCGTGCAGGCTCCACACATTGTCTGGATGCTGCGACGCACGGCTGAGCGTGTTGTCGAGACCAAGATCGGCGCGATAGACCTGCTCGGCTTCCTCGACCCGGCCCTGCTCCAGCAACAACGCGCCGAGCGCATGTCGCGCCGGCTGCATCCACCCCCACGGCTCGTCGTAGGGCAGGTTGTCGTCCAACTCGACCGATTTGTGCAAATGAGCGAAGGCCGCAGCATGATTGCCCTTGCGATATTCGATCTCGCCGTTCAACATCTCGGCCGCGATCGCCAGGATGTCGGTACATTTGTTGTTGAAGACGTAGCGCGTCTCCGGCACGCGGGCAAATGCCTCGGTGAACAGGCGGCGTTGTGCTTCGGCGTCGGTGAGCTGGCTGCTGGCAGCGTGCGCCACACCCTTGGCGTAATGCAGCATGGTGGTGGTGACGCAATACAACGCCGGGTCGTCGGGCAGCGGCTCATCGAAGATGGCCTGCCATTTGCCAAACCGCACCAGCACATGCAGTTTCATCGGCACGAAACCTTCCAGCCAGTCGGCCATGGACGGATTCGTCACGCGCAATAGCTCTTCGGGGATGGTCGCGATCAGTTCGTCCGCCGCCTCCAGCGCCGGGCGATACTGGCCCAGGAACATGGCCGAATACAGCTTGAAGTGATAGTCGTGGCTGCGGTAGAGCGTGTAAAAGTTGAGCGGGCCTTCTTTGTCCAGGTATTTGCGATCGGCCTCTATGGCCTTGTGATTGGCCACCACGCCTTCGTAGTATTGCCCGCACAACACGTCAATGTGAGAAGGCATGTGACGCAGATGGCCCGCGTCCGGCACAAGATCGCGCAGCGCGTCGGCGGCGCGCAACGCCTTCTCCGGGTGAGGCGACATCTCCATGGTGTGGATGTACATGTGCAACACGCCGGCATGCGGCGTGTCGTCGCGTTCATCCATCTGTCGCAGCGCCTTCTCCAACACGGCCACCGCCTCAAGCGTGTCTGCGCCCGTTGCCGGCTGGCCAGTCTTCAAATCCCACAACTGCCACGGCGTGCGATTGATGAGCGCCTCGGCAAAGAGCGAACAAACATCGAGGTCGCCGGGGAAGGCGGCATAGACGTTGCGCATCGCCGCCGCGTAGGCGTCGTTCCAGGCGGAGAACTCGGGATAGCTCACCGGTTGATCCGATTGATATCGCTGCGCGAGCGCGCGAATGAGCGCCTGCTCGACCGGTGTTGCCCTGTCCGCGCGCGCCAGCGCAGATTCAGCCGCCTCGCGTGCTGCCGCCACGGCCAGCTTCAACTCATCTTCGGCAAATGCCTCCCATTTCTTGTTGTAGTTCGAGCCGGAGGCATAGGCGATGCCCCAATACGCCATCGCGCAATCGTCGTCTTGTACGGCCGCCTTGCGGAAGCAGCTCACTGATTCCTCGTGGTTGTAGGCGTAGCACCACATCAGGCCGCGGTCGAACCAGATTTGGGCGTCTGGCGAGTTTGTCGTCACCGGCCGGCGATATGTACCCAGGTCGTAGTAATCGCTCATCGCGCTCCTCCTGCCAATGGCAATGCCCTATCCGGGACCAATTCAGCAAATCATGCCCCGCTTGCCCTCCGGCCCGTGGGCAATGGGGTTTGGCCCCATCCAGCGGTGGTCGGCCGGCTCGGCCGCGCTCTGGTAACGTGAATCCGACGACAGTCGGATGCGATCCGAGTGATTGTCCAGGCTGGCGTGCACGAGGAACACACTGAAGACCAAGACGTCGCCGGCGCGATAGTCCTGCGCCGTCAACCAGCGCCCACCCAAACGCTCGCGCAGCTTGACGGCGTCCTTGCTCAACACGCCGCCGGCCTGGATGTTCCCGCCGCCACCCATCCGGGTGTAGCCAGGGGCTCGGCGGTTCACGCAAAATGTGTCCACGTCCTTGCTGCCGTAGCCTTTGTTCAAGCGCTCGTGCCGGTGAGAGCGCTCCAGCACCATCAGCCCGCCCTGTTCCAACGGGACATCGCCGATGGGCGTCCAGGCCGTGTAGAGGCGTTTGGTGCCGCGACCCATGTAGACCACGTCCATGTGCGGCTGCGTGCCCTTGCCCGGCGCGACCGCGCGGAACCAGGTGAAGTCGAAGTGCAGGGCCGGCCCGCCGACCAACGCCTCGAAGAGGCGCATCATCGCGCCATCGCCGCCGTAGAGTACTCGCATCAGCGGCGCATTGTCGCGCGCCAGTTCCGGCATAAATGCGACGTTTGCGTCGGGCGCGGCGACGCAGTCCATCGGGTCGTGCTGCAGGTCGAGCAGACCCCGCTCCACCAGGCGTTCCACGCACACGCGCCGCGCGCGTAAGACCTCATCGCGGTCGAGGATGCCGGGCATGAACAGATAGCCCTCAGCCGCCATGCGCTCGCGCAGCGCAGCAGGGTCGTTCAGCAGATGCGCCGACGATTCAAAGAAACCGAACTTGTCGGGCGATAGGTCAATGTCGAGGTGGTTGGCGGTCAGATGGGGCAGCTCGCGCGTCAGAGTAGTCATGGGCGGGAGTGTAACTGAATCTCACAACGTGCACCATGATCAATTCCCTGCTCGTCTGCGCGCCGGTTTCGATGACGAAGCTGCGCTCGCCGATCACCTCGAAGCCGAAGCGGACTGCGCGCGGGGATTGTGTTCCCACACATCGAGGAGGATGCGTGCGGCTTCGCGAAGTTCTGGGTGCGCTAGCGCGGCACTCATTAGGTTTGTGCCGACGTCCTTGTTTTGAAAGTCGGCGCGGACGTAGAGCCGCCGCAACTCTATGTCGCCGTCTTACGCCGGAAACGAAGCGTCGGCCTGGCCGAATTGCACGTAGCCGACCATACGACCGCCTGTCTCTGCGATCAGAATCGTGTCGCGTTCGATCATGCGCGCGAAGCTGCCCGGCGAAAGATGCTTCTCCAAATGCGCCGCGAGGTCAGAAGGGGTGAATGAGTGGCTGAAGGCGGTGGTGTAGGTTTCTATCGCAAGTGCTGTGACCGCGAACACGTCGTCACGTGTGACTCGCCGGACAAGATGGAACTGTGCGCCGTCATCAACTCGTGCCAACAAAAGCGGAATCAATTCTTCACTGTCGTATTGCAGTATGGGTGAGTAAGTTGCCCATTTGAAGGATCACCTTTACCGCCTTCAGATCTACGTGTGATGTGATCAATAGTGATTGCATTACGGTGTATGAGTCCACCACAGATTCCGCAGCGCAATGGCTCTTGAAGTGCATCACGCAAGAAGACAGCAGATTTAGCATCTGTCCCAAAATCTGCTCCTGTATCCATCTCGTCCTTTTCAGAGGGTTGTAAAAAGGCAAAGTCTTCATGATGCGCCATTGCAGCAATGATTTCTCGCTCACCACTTCCTGCAACAAACTGGTCAACCAGCCACAAGAGTAGCTGATAGAGTCTTATATATCCCTTTGCGCCACTACCATACTTGACCGTAACTTGGTTCACAAGCATTCGGTGCTTCAAAAGAAAATCTTCAAATGGACGACGCACCCTAATGAATTCACGGAATCTATCATTGGCTTCAAATGCCTGGATTAGTTCAACCACAGCCATAAAAGCAGTTGGCTGATAGCGCCCCGTCGTGCTGTAGAAATACACTACGGGATGAAGTCCTAAAGATGAAGCGTGAGTGCCCGAAATCCTGTTTACGACTGTCAAACACTTCTTCAGATAGTGGAGGGTTTCGTCCCCAGTATTGTCCGCACTGAGTTTTGAATCGGCTTTTACGCCATTTACAAGATTCACAAATTCAAACACAAGTGGCAGAGTCTTTGATGAATATCCACGCCCTGCCACTGGAAGGTCTAATGTCTTTATCGGTGTCCTCAGCGACGGTGAAAATAGAAGATCGTTTATTGCTTTGGCTTTTGTTTCTATCTCTTGCCGTTGCTCGTCTGCGAAACGCGACCAATATTTGTGGCCTGTGCCAGAACGGACAATGGCACGAGCAGCTAGTGCGTTAGGTTGCGTGCGGGCCTTCAGAAGGCGTAACTCAGTCTTGTCTATAGGTGAAGCTTGTTGATTTATCCTGAAGAAGGAGTCTTCTGCTTTGGATGCATCCCCCTTGACCCACTGCAGTTGGATTGCGAGGCTGCCAAGTCGTCTAGCACGTGTCAACAAATCAGGCTTTGCTTTATCCGGATTTTTAATTGCAAATTGATGCTCTTCATAGGAACCGAATTTGCGCTTTATCAAACGTCTGGTGTAGTCTGCGGCTTCGATCTGTTCGTCTGGGATTATTCCATC
>JBDHWI010000217.1:0-4603 GCA_039810125.1 Thermoflexales bacterium
CTCGCCGGCGCACAGAAGCCGGCAATTCAGATAACCATGCGTGAAACATTGCGTCTGTTTCGATACCTCAAACCCTACTGGCTGTGGGCCGTGCTTGCCCCGCTGATGATGATTCTGGAAGTGGCGATGGACCTGACGCAGCCGATGCTGGTTGCGCGCATCATCGATCAGGGCATCGCCAGGGGCGACCTGCAGGTCGTGTTCAGCACCGGCGGGCTGATGGCCGTGGCCGCAACCTTCGGCCTGATTGGCGGCATGGGCTGCACCGTGTTCGCCATCCTCGCCGGCCAGCACTTCGGCGCGGATGTGCGCAGCGCGCTGTTTGCCAAGGTGCAGTCGCTCTCCTTTGGCAACCTCGACCGCCTCGAAACCGGCAGCCTGATCACCCGCCTGACCAACGACGTGACGCAGGTGCAGGAACTCGTGATGATGCTGCTGCGCATCATGTGGCGCGTGCCGTTGCTGTTCATCGGCAGCCTCGTCCTCGCCATCGTCACCGCGCCGCACCTCTCGCTGATCTTCGTGGTGCTGATCCCGCTGGTGCTGGCGGTCGTGCTGCTGGTGGTGGGCAAGACCTTCCCCATGTTTGGCGAGGTGCAGCGCCGGCTCGATGCGCTGAACACCGTGATGCAGGAGAACCTCGCCGGCGTGCGCGTGGTCAAGGCCTTTGCCCGCGCGAAGCATGAGATTTTGCGCTTTGCCGGCATCAATGACCGCCTGATGGAGCAAAACATCGACGCCATTCGCGTGACCGCCGTCACCATGCCGCTGATGCTGCTGCTGCTGAACGCCGGCGTGATTGCCGCGCTGTGGTTCGGCGGCGTGCGCGTGAGCAACAGCGCGCTGCAGGTCGGCCAGCTCATCGCCTTCATCAACTACCTCACCCAGTCGTTGTTCGCCTTGATGATGGTGAGCATGCTGGTGGTGCGCATCGCGCGCGCTGCGGCGTCGTCCGAGCGCATCTTGCACGTGCTGGATAGCGCGCCGGACGTGGTGAACCGCGAGAATGCGCTCAGCGCGTTCGCTCCGCAGGGTCGCATCGCCTTCGACCGCGTCACTTTCAGCTATCCCGACGATGAATCTGACGCAGTGTTGAAAGACATCAGCTTCACGGCCCACCCAGGACAAATCGTGGCCTTGCTCGGCGCGACGGGTTCGGGCAAGTCGAGCCTGGTCAATCTGATTCCGCGCTTCTATGACGTGACCGGCGGGCGCGTGACCATCGACGATGTGGACGTGCGCGAGGTGGATGAGACCGTGCTGCACCGCGCCATCGGCGTGGCGCTGCAAGAGTCGGTGCTGTTCAGCGGCAACATTCGCGACAACATTCGCTATGGCCGGCCCGATGCCAGCGACGACGAGGTGATCGCCGCGGCGAAGATGGCGCAGGCGCACGACTTTATCACCGGCTTCCCCGATGGCTACGACACGATCGTCGGCCAGCGCGGGGTGAATCTGTCGGGTGGCCAGAAGCAGCGCATCGCCATCGCCCGCGCGCTGCTGACCAACCCGGCGGTGCTGATTCTGGATGACAGCACCAGCGCGGTGGACGTGGAGACCGAGGCGAAGATTCAGGCTGCGCTCGATCAGTTGCCGGCGAAGCAGACGCGCGTCGTCGTGGCGCAGCGCATCAGCTCGGTGCTGAATGCCGACGTGATTCTGGTGATCGACGATGGGCGCGTGGTGGCGCAGGGCAACCACCGCGACCTGCTCGACGGCAGCCCGATCTACCGCGAGATTTACGAATCGCAAATGGGCAATGGGGTGATTCAGCATGGCTAATCCAAAACCCGCTTCACAAGAAAACCGCCCCAGCGGCCCGCCGCCCCTCTTCGGACGCATGGGCGGCCCGCGCAACATGGGGATGGGCAAGCCGGAGAAGGCGAAGCACACGCGCACTACGATCCTGCGGCTGTGGGGCTATCTGCGGCGCCAGCGCAGTGCGCTGATCTTCGCCGCGCTCATCGTGCTGGTGACGACTGCGTTGAACGTGATTGGCCCGTGGCTGCTCGGCCACGCCATCGACGCCTACATCATCCCGGGCGACCTGGCCGGCCTCGCGCAGTTCATGCTGTTGATGGCCGGCGTGTATGCCTTGAACTCGCTGACCACCTGGCTGCAAACCTACATCATGGCCGGCGCGGCGCAGCGCACCGTGCGCGACATCCGCAACGACCTCTTCCAGCGCCTGCAAGTGCTGCCGCTCAAGTTCTTCGACCAGCGCCAGCACGGCGACTTGATGAGCCGGCTCACCAACGACGTCGAAAACGTCAATCAGGTGCTGGCCGACGGCATCATCCAGATCGTCTCCGGCGTGCTGACGATGGCCGGCGTGGCGGTCGTGATGCTCGTCATGAACCCAGCGCTCGCGCTGATCACCATCGTCGTCACATCGCTGATGACGCTGGTGATGAACAACTGGGTCGCGCCGCGCACGCGCGCCGGCTTTCGCGCGCAGCAGGAGACGCTGGGCGACCTGAACAGCCTGATCGAGGAGACCGTCACCGGCCAGCGCGTGGTGAAGGCATATCACCGCGAGCAGGTGGTGATGGCGCAGTTCGATCAGCGCAACCTTGCCCTGCGCGGCGCGGCGATCAAGGCGCAGACCTTCTCCGGCTTCATGGGGCCGCTGATGAACTTCACCAACAACCTCGGGCTGGCAATTGTGGCGTGCGCCGGCGGCGTGATGGCGGTGATGGGTATGACGACGGTCGGCACCATCGCCGCGTTCATCACCTATGCGCGCCAGTTTGGCCGGCCGCTCAGCGAGATCGCGCAGCTCTACAACGCCCTGCAGAGCGCCATCGCCGGCGCCGAGCGCGTCTTCGCCGTCATCGATGAGCCGGCGGAGATCGACGCGCCGCTTGCTGAGCGCAGCGCTGACCTGCGCGGCGAGGTGGTCTTCGAGGATGTCAACTTTTCCTACGCGCCGGATGTGCCGGTGCTGAAGCACATCAGCCTGCACGCGCAGCCCGGGCAAATCGTTGCGCTGGTCGGGCCGACCGGCGCCGGCAAGACCACCATCGTGAACGTGCTGACGCGCTTCTACGAGATCGACAGCGGCCGCATCACGATCGACGGGCGTGACCTGCGCGAATTCCCGAAGGAAGACCTGCGCCGGCAACTCGGCATCGTCTTGCAGGACACCTATCTGTTCACTGGCACGGTGATGGACAACATCCGCTATGGCCGGCTGGACGCGAGCGACGACGAGGTGATCGCGGCGGCGAAGCTGGCAAACGCCGACCAGTTCATCCATCGCCTGTCACAGGGCTACGCCACGCCGCTGAGCGAGCGCGGCAGCAACCTGAGCCAGGGGCAGCGCCAGTTGCTGGCCATCGCGCGCGCCATCCTGGCCGACCCGCGCATCTTGATCCTGGACGAGGCGACCAGCAGCGTGGACACGCGCACCGAGCAGCACATTCAAGAGGCCATGCGCCGGCTGATGGCCGGCCGCACCAGCTTCGTCATCGCGCACCGGTTGAGCACCATCCGCGAGGCGGATCAGATTCTGGTCATCAACGCCGGCGAGGTGATCGAGCGCGGCCGGCATGAGGACCTGATTGCGCAGGGCGGTTTCTACGCGCGGCTGTATGCCAGCCAGTTTCACGAGGATGCGAGCGCCACAAGCCTCGCGCCGAATCCAGTGCCTGCGAAACCCTAGGGGCGGCTGCCGGCCGTCCCGATGGGGGTGCAGCCAGATTGTTCCAGCCGCCGGCTCGGCTACACTGTATCAATCGTCGCGGAGATGCATGCGCGCTGCGACAAACTGATAAGAGTGAGCGCGCTGCCATAGCCGCTTGCCAGCCGGCAAACAATGCAATAACCGTCACAGCATTTATTTCTCGATTCGCTCATGCCACCCATCAGAAGATCCACCAAGCCGGCGCCGTCCGTTGACGAGGCCGTCACCTCGACCAAATATCCCGCTCGGCGCAAGAAGCTGCCGGCCAGCGGACTGGCCGCGCAGAAGAAGGAACTCAAGGAAGGCCCGCCCCGCCTTCGCTACGAATACAACCCGCATTTGCCGCCGGCCCTGCGCTTCGACGCGACCGGCGCGAGCGACGCGCTGCCCGAATTGCTGGCCAAGGCGCGCCGCCAGGCGCTGAACGACGACGAGGTCGCGACGCTGGCGCGGGCGCTGCGCAACCACGAACCCTGGCTGGAGTGGAGCGGCAAGCGCGAGAAGCCGTGGTTCGAGGTGGACCCGGTCGCGCTGCACATGCACGAGCGCGTCAGCGCGCAGGCGATTCTGAAGGTGCTGGCGCGCGAGGACGTGCAGCACAGCCTGTTCTTCGACCCGCAGCAGGAATACGACGAGGCGGTGCAGGCCTACAAACACGACGTGGACTGGGCCAACCGCATGATTCTGGGCGACAGCCTGCAGGTGATGGCGAGCCTGGCGCGGCGCGAAGACCTGGCCGGCAAGGTGCAGATGATCTATTTCGACCCGCCCTACGGCATCAAGTTCGGCAGCAACTTTCAGCCGCAACTGGGCCAGCGCGACGTGAAGGATCGCGAGCAGGACCTGACCCGCGAGCCGGAGATGGTCAAGGCCTACCGCGACACGTGGACGCTGGGCGTGCACAGCTACCTGGCCTAT
>JBDHWI010000218.1:0-4389 GCA_039810125.1 Thermoflexales bacterium
CTGGCGCTCGGCATCCTCGCTGGCCTCACCCCGCTCGCATCCATCGTGCAGATGCCCTTCGCGCAGCGCGCCGAGCGCATCGGTTACAAACGACTCACGGTCTCAGGATGGACGTCGCGCACGTTCATCCTTGCCACCCTCGTGCTGCTGCCATTTGCCGCTGCGTGGATCGACCCGCAAATCGTTGTCGGGATCATGCTGGTCACGATGATCGCATTCACGGTGCTGCGCGGCATCGGCATTGCAGCCTGGCTGCCATGGATCAGCGCATTGGTGCCGCGCAGCATTCGCGGCCTGTATCTCAGCCGCGACCGCTTCTTCGTGAACGGCGCCAACCTGATTGCGCTGGCGCTGTCGGGCGCGATTCTGGCCGCTGGTCACGCGCTCACGGCCTATGCGGTTGTCTTCGGCATCGGCGCCGCTGCGGCATTCACCAGCTTGTTCTTCCTGCGCCGCATGCCCGATGCGAAACCCGTCACCACGCCGGCACAGGCCAGACAGCAACGCCGCTGGCGCGACCTGTTGCGTGACCTGCCGTATCGCCGGCTGATGCTGTTCGCGTTGATGGTGCAGGTCGTCATCGCGGCCAATGGCACATTTGTAATCGTGTTTGTGCGCGAGCAGATCGGCATCTCCGATGGCGTGATTTTGTGGCTGACCGCAACGGCCTCCCTCGCCGGCATCATCACGGTGCTGACGCTGCGCAACCGCACTGACCAGCGCGGCAGCAAGCCATTCCTGTGGTTGGCGCTGGGCATGTGGGCCGGCGCGATCTTCCTATGGCTGTTGCTGGCCGGCGGCGTGGCCGGCGGCGCAGCGCCGCTGATCGCCGGCGCACTACTGGTGATCGGTGGCGTATCTGCGGCAGCCTACGATCTTTCGGTCACGCGTCTGGTGATGAATACCGTCGGCGACAAGCCAGGCAACGCGCAGTACTTCGCGCTGAACTCGGCAGTCGTCAACATCGTGGCCGCAATGATGCCGGTGATTTGGGGCGCGCTGCTGGATGCGTGGCGGGGCGTGGACGCCACTTTCGGCACGCTCGATGTGAATCGCTACACGCTGTTCTTCGGTGCGGAGGTGCTGCTGCTTGGCCTTGTGGCACTTACACTGCGCCGCGTGCGGGAATAGCCCGTAGCTTTTCCGGTTAGGAAACCTGCTCCGCGGACTGAACGGTGAGCTTCGCCAGCACATCTTTCCAATAGGCCTTCATCTTTGCTACGTCACTGGCGGTGGCGAGTTTGCTGTGTTGCACGACGACCTGCACCTTGCCTGCACCCTTTTCCACAAAGCGGATGTTGGGACGCGAGCCGTCCGGCCACTTAAGATAGATCGTTTTGCTCGTCTCATTGATGGAGCTGATCTCTGGTTCCAACTCGCCCAGCAGTCGGTTGCGCTTGCGTGTGTCACTGAAGATGGCAAGCATGGCATCGGCGTCGCCGGCGAAGGTCTTGCTGATATTGGCTGCGTAGCCATCAGGCATCTGATTGCGGTTGCGCAACCCGCGCGCGCGCTCATACTCGCCAGTGACTGATTGACCCCACCAGCCCTCCAGTCCATGCTTCTCTTTCAACAGCTTGACGATCTGTGGATGGCTCATCTTGCTGGCGCCGGCGGCATCGAGCAGAGCAAACCACGTCGACCACGGCTTGCCAGTCTTCGCCTTCACCGCCACGTCGCTAATGCTGCGCTGTTCGACTGGTTTCATTTTGTTCTTAATAGGTTGATACAAGTCATCAGCAAGGCCGTTCCAAGCCCTGCTCGCCCTGTCAACGAAGCACTTCGGGATTGATGGGGGTGAGCGCCGGCTTGCCGGTCAGCACATTCACGAGATTCTGCGCGGCAAGCGTCGCCATCGCGGTGCGCGTCTTCAGGGTGGCGCTGCCTGTGTGCGGCGTGCCAACAAAATTCGGCAGGGCGAGCAGCGGGTTGTCCTTCGGCGTCGGCTCCACCTCGAACACATCCAGACCGGCGGCCCAGGGCCGGCCCCGCTTCAACGCTTCCACCAAGTCCGCCTCCTTTACCACCGCGCCGCGCGCCACATTCACGAAGATCGCCGTATCCTTCATCAGCGCGAACTGCGGCGCGCCAAACATGCCGCGCGTCTCGCTCGTCAACGGGGCCGCCATCACCACGAAGTCGCTCTCGCGCAGCAGGTCGTCGAAGGCGCGATATTCGGCATTCGCCGCAACCTCGAGCTGCGGCGAGCGCCGGCGATTGTGATACAGCACGCGCATGTTGAACGCCCTTGCGCGTCGCGCCACCGCCGCGCCGATGCGTCCCGCACCGACGATGCCGATGGTTGCGCCGGCGACATCCTGCCCCAGCATGTAGAACGGATGCCACGCGCCCCACTGGCCGGCCTCAATCATCCGCTGCCCTTCCACCAGCCGGCGGGCCGCCGCCATCAACAAGGCCCAGGCGATGTCGGCGGTTGTCTCGGTCAGCACGTCCGGCGTGTTGGTCGCCAGCACGCCGCGCGCAGTGAGCGCCGGCACGTCGATGTTGTCGTAGCCCACAGCCATATTTGCCACCACTTTGCAACGCGGCGCGGCTTCCAGAAATTCGGCGTTGATCTTCTCGCTCGGCATCACCAGCACGCCGTCGCTTTGCGCAGCTTCCCTCAGGAACACATCGCGCGGGGCAGCCATCAGGTCGTCCCAGATGGCGTGATCGCAGGCCGACGCGATGATGTCGATGGCTGGTTGAGGGATCTTGCGGGAGATAAAAACCCGTGGTTTTGCCATGATACGCCGGCAGTGTAGCGCAGCTTGTCACGGCCTGCTCACGCTTGGCGCATACACCCAATGCGTTGGCGTGAACACAACACTGCTGCGAATCTGGCCGCTGTCGCTGCTCAGCATCAACGACGACACATCGACCGCCTCAAAGTCCGCGCCTTTCAAGGTGCGAAACGCGCTCACGAGTATGTCGTCGTCCCACGCCGGGTTGTGTTCGCCGCCGATGTACCAGTTGCTGCCATTGTCGGCCAGGATGATGCCGTAACGCTTGAACGCAGTGAAGATGACCTGAATGTCCTGCGAATAGCCCGACAGGTTTTTCGACGCCTTCAGACGAAAGCGCTGCCCCATCGCCGGCACGTTCGGATTGGTGATGGAAGAGGCGAAGTGACGCGCCGGCCACACGAATGCGCGTTGTGTCTGTGCTGCGGTGAAGCGAATGGCGTGCGCGATCTCGCCGGCTTTCACCTCATCGTAACGAATGAGGCCTGGCAACATCGGCAGGCCGGCGGCGTCGGCACTCGTCCAGCCGGCCGGTCGCAACGCGTGCGACCTCAAATCGTAGATCGCGCTCGAATCCACCTGCCATTGGCTGTCGTCGATCTTGAAAGCGCGATACAACTCGTAGAGTCTGCACTCGCCCTGCTTCAACACCAGCACATGACGGTCGCCATCGGCATTCGCGCCGCCTTCTACTGGCGCGGTTGGCGGGATGGGCATCGGCCCCGTGTCGCTTTGTGCGGGATAGCCATCCGGCCCGAACGTGACAGCCACATTCGGCTGCGTCGCCGGCACGACCGCAAAGGGAATGCCGATCGGCGCGCCTTCCCAGAAGGTGCCGAAGTCGGGATGCAACGTCGTGTTTGGGCCGATGCTGTTGATAAACGCTGCTGAGCGCGGGTGCATCGGCAGCGCGTCGATACGCGCGTTCCAGATGCTGTCGGCAGGAAAGATGGGGCAGCCGGCGATCTGAGGTGAGGCGCTGACGCCGGCCCGTGCGGGCGCAATTGCGCCAGCCATGCACAGCGCGATGACGCACGCGATGATGAGAATCGTTTTGCGCATGCGAAGATGATGCGCGTTTGTCGCCGGCGTTTCAATCCCGAGCGCGTGATCGTCACGCAATCGCTTGATTGGTCGCGCGAGAGAAGTAGGGCAAGCGTCAGATGTATCGCCTGTCCGCTCAGGCTAACCCATCGGCGGGTGCGCGCCGCACCGAAAGTGACTAGAATCTATCTGCTATGTCAGACAAAATCAATGTCACCGTGTGGCATGAGTACCGCCACGAAAAGACGCATAAGGAAGTTTCGGATATCTACCCCAAGGGCATGCACATCGCCATCGCCGACGGTCTGCGCGAGAACGGCCTCACCAACGTCCGCACCGCCACGCTGGATGAACCTGAACATGGCCTGACCGACGAAGTGTTGAAAACCACCGACGTGATGATCTGGTGGGGGCACATGGCGCATGGCGAAGTGAAGGACGAGATTGCGCAGAAGGTGGCGCAGCGCGTGCGAGACGGCATGGGGTTGATCGTGCTGCACTCTGGCCACTTCTCCAAACCATTCAAGATTCTGATGGGCACCGATTGCTCGCTGCGCTGGCGTGAGGCCAATGACAAGGAGCGCCTGTGGGTGGTGAACCC
>JBDHWI010000219.1:0-4381 GCA_039810125.1 Thermoflexales bacterium
GCATGTTGTTCGTGCGCCTCCTTTTTGAAAGATTTTTTGACCGCGCAAGAGGATAACAGGGAATGGCGGGATGTCAAGACTTTTTTCGGAGTAGAGATCGGAAATCTCTCACAAAGGCGCAGAGAAAAGACCTTCGCGGGCTGATCACATTTCTTGGCAATTCTTTCTATGCGCCTTTGCAGGAGATAAATTCCATGTGCGTTACTTCGCCGGCTCCATGTGTCGCGTCGTAGGGGCAACCGGCGGTTGCCCGCTTGCTGGGCGTCCGCCGGACGCCCCTACGGCACCATGAACTATATGGTTTGGTGCAAGGAGGGCAGTGTGCGATTCCAGATCGTCGAGCGCCGGCTGTGTCCTGCCCCAGCATGTGCCGCAGCAGAAATCGCGCGGCCAGCTTGCTCAGCGTGGTTTGCTGGCGCGCGAAAATTGAACAGGCATACCGGACAGCCGGCGTCGTCGCAGGTGCAGCGCTCGACGTATTCCAGCGCCGTGTGCAAATAATACGGTGCGGCATCGCGCTCGAACTCAGCGGCCAGCCCCAAGCCCTGCGAGAAGTTGTCGTAGAGATGGATGCGCCACGCAGTCTGGTGCTGTTGATAGACGCCGGCAATGTCATCGCGGTCGCAGTTGGCGCATTCGGGAAACGCCTTGAGCAATGCGCCGGCACGGCGCCCTCTCCATCTTGCATCTTTTAGCGCAGCCCCTGTGATTTTGGTTGAAACTTTGATGTTTATTGTCAGAGTGAAGAGTCTTTGATTTAATTTGGTTGCTAGCGCAAAAACAAGTTTGGCTTGCAGCGAACATGAGCAGTATTGTTTGAGTGTCCTTGAATCATGCCTTATCTCATCCCCGAAAGCATCCCGGAAACATCCATTGCAGAGCGAGAATTATTTGCGCTATTGCGCCGGCATCTGCCCAACGACGCCTACGTGTGGCACGCCTCGGCGCTGGAACTGGCCGAAGACGAAATCATCCCCTTTCTGCTTATGAACGAGGACGCCGGCATCGCAGCACTTTTTCCGTTGGATGTCGGCGTCAATCGCGCCAATGTCGCTGTCGAGATTTCCGCGCAACAAACGCGCCACAATGGCTTCAAGACGATGCTGGAAGGGTCGGAGTCGCCGGCGCTGATGGATGCTCAGGGCAGACTGAAGCCGGCGCTGCATCACGTTTGTCTCATGCTGAAGCTGACTGGCCGGCAGATCACTGCCACCGGTTTGCGCGATGTGGCTGACGGTGTGGTGCTGCTTGGGGCGGATGAAGTGAGTGCGATGCTGCGCATTCTCACCGCAGTGACCACACAAGCGCAGCGCATCACGCCGGCGTCGTTTGATGCCGTGCGCGCTTGCATATCGCCCAGCCTTGAGATTCCGTTTGCCAGCAAGCGTCAAAACCCTTCCAACATGACACCAGAAGACGCCGGCTGGCAACCGGTGTTGCTCAGTGTGGATCAAGAGATGGCGGTCAAGAGCTTTGCCGACATCCCCGATGCGCAGCAGAGTGTGGTGCGCGATCTGGATGTGCGCATGATTCGCGGCGTTGCCGGCAGCGGCAAGAGTCTGGTGCTGTTGCATCGTGCTCAGCATCTGGCGCAGCATAATCCCGACTGGAAAATTCTCGTGCTGACCTACAACCGCGCACTGGCTGATTTTCTGAATGCGCGCCACCGCGAGATGAAAAGCCCCGCCGGCAATATCACGATCCAGAATTTTCACTCGTGGTGCAGAGGTGAGTTATATAAGCGCAGTTTGTGGCTGGACCCAATGAGTGGTGGCAGCCCACGCGGGCTGCTGAAGAACGTGATGCGGAAGCAAGTGCCTTCCACGTTGGTTGACAATGATCCCGCTTATCTGCTCGAAGAGTTTGATTGGCTTCGCGAGATGGACATTCGCACTCTGGAAACCTATCTTGACATCGAGCGACGAGGGCGCGTGATGCGTTTCGATGCAAACAAACGTCGGCAAGTGTGGGGGCTATATGAACAATATCTTGCCCGGATGCGGCAAGACAAAACGCCTGATTGGACGCAGCTCATCAGCAACACATTGCTGGAGATTGAAAACGGACGCATACCCAATGCGCAATATCACGCCATTTTGATTGACGAGGCACAGGATTTCCCGGCGCTGTGGTTCAAGATCATCCAGACACAATTGCGGCCGGCGACGAATTCCCTGTTCATGGTCGCAGATGTGGCGCAGAAGATTTATCGCCGGCCCGTGAGTTGGCGCACGCTTGGCATCGACGTGAACAGCCGGCGCGTGCGCATGCTGAAAAAGAGCTACCGCAATACGTATCAAATCCTCAAAGCCGCCAACGATGTGGTTGCCGATAGCAGTGTGGCAAATGATCTGAAGGGCGAAGGCGAGGAGATCATCGCGCCGGAGATGGACACGCTGACGATGCGCAACGGCGCAATGCCGATTCTGTGGCGCGTCAAAGATCAGCACGTGCAGACACAGGTTATTGTCGATGAGATCAAGCGACTGCACAGTGCCGGCTATGCATGGGGCGACATCGCCATTTTTACCCGTCAGAACATCAGTCCTAATGACAACCTGTTGCTGCAAACCCTGCAACGCGCCGGCATTCCACCGCAAATTGCACGAGGAAAGGACATGAACATGGCTTCGGATGAGGTCAAGCTGGTCACGCTGTACGCCAGCAAGGGGCTGGAATTTTCGGTGGTGTTCATCGCCGATGTCGATCAGGTGCAACCGCGCGGCGGCCTGGACGCAGAAGAGTTGGAAAAGCAAATCGCCGCGGAACGCCGGCTGCTCTATGTCGGCATGACCCGCGCGCGCGAGCGGTTGTATCTGCTGCACAGCATACCGCTGCCGGAGTGGCTAAACAATTCACTTGTCTCAGTGCAGCATGTGTCTGGCAAATAGTCATGGCATACCTCAACGCAAACGTCAGCCGTGCCACACCGGGCGGCAGCATTGAATTCATCACTGACAAGGGCGAAACATTCTTGCTGGACGCCGGCGATGCAAACAGCATGAACTGTGGCGCATTACCCGCCGGCGCGCGCGTGCGATTGACCATGCAGGGTGGACGCATCACAGCTGTCAAGCCAATCAATCAGGGATTGGCGCTTGCAACTCACACCGCACATAAAGATGATTCTCGCGGAGAAGCGCGCGTGGAAGGCGTCGGTGGCATGAATCCGTGTGAAGGTGATTTGAATGAGCTGCTCGCTGGCGCTGGCAGCGAAGCTATCAAACAACTGGTGCGCCACCTGTGCAGCGAAAAACGGCTGGTCTGGTATTGGCGCACGCCGGCGACACCAATGGTCTCCAGCCCCGCCAGCGAGCGTCTATCCCCCGAACTGATTGACATGTTGAGCAGCGAAAAAGCCAGATTTGAGCGGCTCTACAACCATCAAGTCATCGCGCTCGATGCACTGCGGCAAGGGCAACATGTGATGGTATTGACGCCGACGGCCAGCGGAAAGACCAATTGCTACAACCCGGCTATCTTTGAAGCCTTGATGGGCGACCCAGCGGCGACGGCGCTGTATATCTTCCCTCTCAACGCGCTGATGGATGATCAGTGCAACAAGATGGACTTGCTTGCAAAACGCGCGCAGGCATTCAATCACAACATTCCCATCCAGATGCTGCACGGCGGGATGAAGACGGAGTTGCAGAGCGTCATCAATGGCACGACTCACCCGCAAATCATTGCCACCAACCCGGAATTGTTGTCTCATCTGCTGATGAACGCCAGCCAGAGCGGCATGAAGCAATTTCTACACAACCTGCGCTTTGTGGTGCTGGATGAGGCGCATTTCTATCGCAGCTTGTTCGGGCTGCACATGGCTGGCATCGTGCGCCGGCTGCGTCTGGCTTGCAACATGCTGGGCAATGACCAGCCCGGTCCACAATTCATCCTCAGTTCGGCCACCGTCGGCGCACCGTTGGAGTTGGCAAAAGGGCTGACTGGCATCAATGGCTTTCGGACGATCAAAGAAAAGGAGAGTGGGCACAGCCAGCCGCAACGTCATTGGCTGATGCTCGACCCGCTTGCCGGCGATGACAAACAGGATCACACCGCGCATCTGCATCAGGCAGCCGAGGCATTGGTAGATGTGCTGACAACGGGGAAAAGTGAGTCACTCAAAGCCATCGTCTTTGTGCGCTCGTTTCGCGATCTCAACGCCACGTTTGATCTGACACAGCGGCTGTTAGGCGACCGTGGCCGGCACGACCTCGCCGACCGTATCGCCAAATACAACAGCGGGATGATTGCGCTGAGCGAGCGCAAAAGAATCTATGGTGAATTCAAAGAAACGAACAGGCTGCGCGCGCTCATCTCCACAAATGCGCTCGAAGCCGGTATTGACTTGGGCGACTTGGATGTGTGCATTCTTGCCGGC
>JBDHWI010000220.1:0-4367 GCA_039810125.1 Thermoflexales bacterium
GCTCCCATCCGCCCGCCCAAATACTGACTGTCATGCACATCGTTCAAAACGGACGAGTGCGTTTTTCCGGCTGGGGGAAGGATCCCCCCAGACCCCCCTCAGAGGCCGAGTGCCAGAGCGCAGAGGTCAGAGCGTCAGAGTGCAGAGGTTACTCAACAGGGGCGGACGCAACCACCCGAAAACCGCCGCTGCTGCTGCGACTTGATGGATGATTGCCGCTCCGATACACGGCGCGCGCGAGGTAGGAATTGAGGCTCCACGAACCGCCGCGCAACACGCGCCATTCAGCCTCGTGCTCTGGGTCCTCTCGCTCCGGCGTTCGTGTATAGGGGTAGGGCAGGTAGACGCTGCTCGTCCATTCCCAGACATTGCCGGTCAGATCGTAGATTGCGTTCATCTCTGTTGCGGATGAATGTGATTGGATGATGGCTGCTCCATTCGCATAAATACCGACCGGCGTGGTGCGGCGAATGTGGCTCTCGAAGGTGTTGCCTTTGGCGACATCGAAAACGTCCTCGTAGGCATACATGCGGCCCGTGGTTCCACGCGCAGCGGCCTCCCATTCCGCTTCCGTGGGCAGGCGAAAGTCATGACCGGTCTCGGCGCTGAGCCAGTTGCAATACGCGCGCGCCTCATGCCAGCACACGCCGACGACCGGTTGCGCCGGCGCGTTGAAAGCCGGATCGAACCACTGTGCCGGCTCGCGCAGCTTCTTATCTTTGGGGAAGTGCTCATCGAGCCAGTTCTCAAATTCCTGATCGCTCCAGTTGCGGATGGTGATCCAATCACGGGCCTGTTTTGAAGTGACGCGATTCTGAGCGACAAGTGATTGAATGTATTCTTCCGACCGTGCTTGGAGTGTGCTACGGATATCAGTCCAACCACGTCTTGGGCCTTCGCTCGTGTCGCCGGCCAGCCAGCGTTTGGCTGCCGGCGTATCCCACCATCGCGCATCGTCGTAGCCGCCGGCGTCGATGAAGCACTTGTATTCGGCGTTCGTCACCGCGAAGGCGCACATAGCGAAAGGCGCGATCTCGACTGGATGCGCCGGCGTCTCACGCTTATAGTCGCTTTTATCCAGTCCGATCACAACCGTGCCGCCTGGCACGCTCACCATCGGCGGCACGAGGACAAGGTGTTTGCCATCGCGGGTCGCGCGCCGCTCGAAGCGCGGGTCACCCAGCGCGCCCAGGGCGAGGCCGGCGGTGATGCGCGCGCGCAGGTCGGCCTGCATGTCCTGCGAGCGGCGCACCAGCGCCCAGCGCATCTCATCCTTGAACTTTTCGGGCAGGGACACATCCGGCGCAGCGGCGATCAGGCCGGCTTGCGGCAGGTTGTGCGCCATCAACTCGCGCACGAAGCCGGCCGGGTCGCGCATCATCGGCACAGCGATGCGTGTGGTCTCCTCCCAGCCGCTGCTGGGCGGCGGCGGCAGCGGATCGGTGTCGTCCAGCTTGGCCAGCGTCTCTTCGAGCGGCTCGGCCACCTCACCCACGCGCCACGCCTGTGCCAGCAGCGCCGCGTTGGGCTGCTGCGCCATCTGCCGCGCGGCAAAATATTCCTGCAGCAACTGGTGAAAGAATTTGACCGGGTGCGTGCCGCCCTCGGCCTTGTCGAGGATGTTCAGCGACTCGCCGGCCTTCAGCACGTCGCGCGGGTTGGCTGCCGGATGCGCCAGCAGCGCCAGCGCCCTGCTGCGGTCGAGGCTGACCTGGCTGCCATCGGCCATCTGCTCCGGCTGCTGCATGTGCCAGGCCAGCGCCGTCAACTGCGTCAGCAGCGCGCCGCCTTCCGGCAGGTCGTAGCCATGCAGATCACCGGTGTTGATGGCGACGCGGTCTTCCTCGCTCAACAGCGCCTCATTCATCAACAACGGCGACGCGCGCTCCAATTCGCGCTTCAGTGCCGCTCGCACGAAGTTGGTGAACAGTGCGGCGCGACCCGCCGGCACGCTGCCATCCGCCGCCACCTGATCGACCAGCAGTGAAAGGAAGTAGGGTGTGCTGTAAAGCGCAAGCTGGCGGTCGTCCTCTTTCAGTTTGGCGAAGACGCGCTCAGCCAATCCTTCATCGCGCAAGTATTGCTCGAGGAATTTCTTGATCAGCGCCGGCGTCATCGGCTTGACGGTCACCTGCGGCACGGGTGTGTTGTCGTCGCTCAGCAGGATGCTGTAGTCGAGGCTGCGGCAGGTGAAGACGGCGCGATTGCCCTTGCGCGTAAGCACGGCGGCAAACTGCTTCCACTGCGCCACCTGGCGCGGGTAATCCTCGCGGCTGCGCAGTCGCACCTCGTTCAGCGCATCCAGCAAAAACAGGAAGCGGCCGGCATCCAACAGCGCATCAAAGTCGCCGACGCCGGCGTTTTCATCGCGCCATCGCGCTGCCAGCCAGGCGCGCGCATCGGTGGCATCTTCGGGGTATTCGTTCAGCGGCACGAAGAACGACACCGTGTCGCCGTTGTCTTGCAGCCGGTCAGCCGCCTCATCCATCTGTAGCCGGCGCAGCAGGGTGCTTTTGCCGCTGCCCGGCGCGCCGAGCAGCACGATGGCGCGCTCAGGCACCTCACGCAGCAGATCACGCAGGTCGTTGTATTCACGCGCGCCCTCCGGCTCCATCCAGCCGCGCTGCTCATCGCGCCGCAGCACGATCAGCCGGACGAAATCTTTGTCGACGTGATAGCGCTGGTCTTGCCAGCGGTGGATGCAGTGTTGGCGGTAGGCGGCCAGCAGCGGATTGGGCTGGCCGGCGAGCGTGGGATGGAGTTTGTGCTGCTCGATGCGCGCGCACAGCGCGTCAAGCAGCGTTTGCCATTCCACGCCACCGCCGGCCGGCGGGAGTGCGCGCAGCGCTGCGGCCAGTTCATCGTGGCTGAGCTTGCCGATCAGGGCGCCGGCAAAATCCTCCGCGCTGCCATCCCAGTTGCCGATGCGTCTCTGCGTATCATGCGTGACGCCGGCGCGGTCCAGCCAATTGCGCCAGCCATGGGCGGTGAAGGTGTCGCCGGCGCAGATGGCCGCGATGATGTCGTTGTGGAGCGTTGGGTCGAATGCCGGCACGATTGCACGGATTTTAGAGGTGTGTTGGCGCATCTGCAAAAGTGTGGCAACATGAAGACGTCATCAATCCATTTGGGAGTTCAACGTGCCAGACATCCGCATCAACGACAGCGTCGATCGCAAACGCTTTGTCGACATCCTCGCGCGCTACACCGGCGACCCATTTACGGCCAGGAATTTCTTGGGCAATGCCTTTGCGGCTTCGCCGCGCGCCGGCAATCTGACGAACAGCCTGCAACTGTTTGGTGCGTCATCCAGCAGTGTGGCGCAGGGCATCCTGCAGAAGCTGGAGATGTATGGGTCGGATGTCGATGGCCGGCATGTGCTGGCGCTGGTGATCGATCAACTCAAGGCGCAAGACGAGACGGGCTTGGAAGACAGCGCATTTCTGTCTGGCTTGATCTACAAATACAAGCTCATCTATGCGGCGAATCCCGCCAGGCTCACCGAAGCCGGCGTGCCCGAGTCGTATGTCAACAAGACGCTGTCATTTCTGGATGCGCCGAAGTGGGTGAGCCGGATTCAGGAGATCATGGGGCAGGTGTGCCGGATCGACGCCGGCGCATCGTGCGGTTCCGGCTTCCTCATCGGCCCCGATCTGGTCTTGACCAACTATCACGTTCTGGAAAAGGTCATCCGACAGAGTGTGTCAGCCAGTGATGTCGCGCTTCGATTCGATTACACGCAAGAGGGCGGCGGTGTGCCGATCACACTTGCGGATGACTGGCTGGTGGATCACTCAGAGTATGACCCGGAAGAGTTCCGCACCCTGGAGCCGAAAGAGTGCCCGCTGGACAAGCTCGACTACGCGCTGGTGCGCTTGAGCGCGCGCGCCGGCGATGCGCGAGGCTGGATCACCCAGGCGCAGTGCAACACGGCGCATGACTTTTTGAAGAGGCCGGCGTTGTTCATCGTCCAGCATCCGGGCTGCAAGCCGCTCAAGATTGCGCTGGATACGAATGCGGTGATCAGCGTGCGCAAAAATGGCTCGCGGGTGCGCTATCGCACCAACACCCAGCCGGGCTCGTCTGGCTCCCCCTGCTTCGACGAGAACTGGAATCTGGTCGCGTTGCACCACAGCGGCGACCCTGTGCCAGATGCGCTGTGGAATGAGGGCATCCCGATCAAAGCGGTGATGGAGTTACTCAAGCAACGCGGCAAACTGGATGCGCTGAGTTGAGAGCAGCAACTGCGCGCGACAGTGTGCAGGGTCGCAGCGCTGCGCCAATGTCGAAATACAATTCCCAGCGTGACCACCCAGCGCCGGCCCATGCCCGTGGATGAAGTGTTCTTCGATTGCGATAGCACGCTC
>JBDHWI010000221.1:0-4347 GCA_039810125.1 Thermoflexales bacterium
CATCAGTGGCACGCTTAGGTCTGGCACCACAGTGAAGCCGACGAAATCCTGCGGGATGTCGGTGCGGTTGGCGAGGCTGAACGCCGCAATGCGCTGGCCGTCGGGGGACCAGAAGAACGTCACCACCGGGTTGTTCGTCAGCACGCGCTTTTCGCCGCTGTTCACATCCAGCACAGTAAGAGGGCTGCCGGGTTGTCCGGCGCTGCGCACGATATAGGCGAGCATTGCCCCGCGCGGCGACCATGCGAAAGCGATGCTGTCACCTTCGAATTGCGTCAGGTCTTTTACCTTGTTGCCGCCGCGATCAGCAAGCACCAATGTGTGCTTCGTGCCGGCGCTCTCGGTCAGCAGCATGTAGCCGCCATCTGGCGAGAACTGCGGTGCGTTGAAGAAGGCATCGCCGGCGATGTTCACAGCCTTGTCGCCGGCGATATCGAAGGCGCTCACGCGGCTGGCATCGCTTGATGCAGCGACGCGCACCAGCAGGGATGCGCTGTCAGGATGCCAGTTCCATGCCACATCTTCGCCGCTGAAGATTGTCTTTGCCCGCGCGCCTTCACGCGCTTCGATCAACTTCATCTCCATCTGCTGGCTCTGCACGTTGGTGGCAAGGAAGGCAAGTTTGGAATGGTCCGGCGCCCAGTCGACATAGGTGATGCCGTGATTTTCGGAGTTGAAGATCTCACGCAGCGGGCGCTTGCCGTCTGCCGAAGCCAGATACAGCGCAGATGAGATCAGTTGGCCGCCGCCATCGCCGCGCTCAATGATGACGCGCGAAGGCTGGCGTTCGACGCGCATACCCGACTCCACCGGTTGCACGCTCTGCTGCCCATTTGGCCCGTCCACTACCACGCCGCTGTTCTCTCCGCGCTGAATGATGATTGCGTCGGGGTTGACCTCGATCGTCGAGCTGACTGGCGTCGATTGCGCGGTGAGCTCCACCAGCGCAAGCTGCTGGCCATCAGGCGAAAAGACTGGCAGGCTGTAGGTATTGATCACGCTGCTTGTATTCGTGTTGTTGCCGCCTGCATTGCGGTTGCCATCCCTCGTGATCTGCACGATGTTCTCGCCGGTCTGATCCATGATGATGATGTTGCCATCTTCGCCGGCGATGGCGATGCGCCCGATGCGCGGCTCGAACATTTTCACCACGTCGTTTTGCGGCAGACGGAAGCTCTGCGGCAATTCCACGCGCGGCTTGTCGGTTGTTGGTGACGCGCACGCGCTGAGCAGCAGCGCCAGCGCGGATGCGACGGCTGCGAGGGAAATGGGGCGAGATGTTTTCATCGAATGGTTTGGCGCACAGCATAGCAGCCGCGCGGCAGGGTTGATGAATCTTAGAGAGTGGTGCTGAGCGCCGGCTGATAGGGCAAACAAAAACAGACAAGCGATTTGCCTGCCTGTTTTTTGAGTGAGCCGCGTAGGACTCGAACCTACAACCAATTGATTAAGAGTCAACTGCTCTGCCAGTTGAGCTAGCGGCCCAAGCGCTTCTCATCGAAGCGGGCTGCATTCTAGCATACGTGACTGCGCGCATCAAGCGGATTTTTGGACTTTCGCAGTCAACCTGCCCGCGCCATCACCGCATGGTCAGCGCCGCTATCGCGACTCTTGTTCATTCAACACTCGCGCAATCTCTGCCTCAATCTCCTGCGGGGAATTCAACGGCGCGCAGGGATCCTCGATGGCGATGACATGCCCGTCAGGCGCAACTTGCACAGCCCCATACCGCGCCGGCTTGCCAGTGCGATTCAAGTGGTAATCGTAGGCATCACCCTTGCTGTAGTGCCAGAATTCCCATGGATAAGCCATGAATCCGTGTTTTTGCATCAACGCAGTGATCGCCTTGCGGTTCGATCTGGCTTGTGCAGACACGAAAGGCGAGTCCATCGGCGTGAGCTCCGACATTTCGAGGTAGGGCCTGCCTCTGTCTACCTCCTCTCGTGTGTCGCGATGAAGCACAGAGATATCGATTGCGCTGCCCGACATGTGCGTGCCGACCTTTGGTGAGGCGGCCACCAGGGCGTTGATGCGACGAATGACAAGATCTGTCGGTGGCCTGGTCCCGTTGCATTCCCACAGCACGCGCTCGAAGATGACATCAAATGTGTAAGGCGCGGATCCAAGCGATTTTTGCATTTGCATCGTGCGGAATCCGTCTTCCACCTGAATCACCCAGCCGTGGTCGTTCATCTCCTTTGCGCAAGCGATAAAGCTGTCGATCAGTCCCTCGCGCAGCCAGAACAGCCGCGGCAATCCCTTGACGTGCGGTTTGGCTGAAAAGCTCACGTCGACGCCGGCGGTTCGCGCCGCATCCACGAGCGAGAGCATTGGCTCAAGGCATTCGTCGACCGGATATTCGCGAATGGCTTGCATGAAATTGAATGCCTTATCCATCTCCGCGACCCAATATGCGCGCCTTGACCTGTCTTCTGTGCTGCTCATGCTTCTTCACCTGCGTTGCTTGTGTTGGTTGGCAAAAGTGTCAACTGAGCCTGTATCGATTCAGTTGAAACAAGGATTGGTTCCCGCCGGCTGCTCAAAGTCTGCTGGGCAGTGGCTGTCCTGGAAGGAACGACTATGCTGGCGATTGTAGAAGATCGCGATGAAGATTAAAAAACCTTGAACACCATCGTCCTGGCACATCGAAAAATGCACTCTCGAAAGTGTTGCACAATTGCCATCATACAAGTGGCGCTTTCATTCCATGTTCAACATGCTCAAGGGAGGACATCATGCAGGATTTCATCGCTGACCTCGCCAGCCAGTTTGGAGAGGAGGGATTGCGCAGTGCCGCCGGCGGGCTGGGCATTGCGCCTGAAACTGCGCAGTCGGTCATTTCGGCTGCCTTGCCGGCGATTGCGACCGCGTTGGCTGGCAAGGCGGCGCAACCTGCGAATGCCGCCGGCCTGACACGCACATTCGGCATCCTGACCAGTATGGGCAGCAGCCATCCCAGCACGATGCTGAGCGGGTTGCTGAATGATCCAAAGGCGATGGCTGCCGGCGCAAACATGGCAAAGTCGCTTTTCGGTGAGCAGTTTGGCGCAGCGGTGGAAAAACTGGTTGCGCAAACCGGCGTGAGTGAGGAGATCGCTGGCAAGTTGCTAGGCATGGCGGTGCCGGCGGTGATGGGCGCGATTGGCACGCAGGTCAAAGCGAAAGGCATCGATGCCGCCGGCTTGGGCGCCTTTTTCAACCCGACCAACGGACCGGCTGCGGGGACTGCTGCGCAAGCCAGCAAGCCGGAGCCAGAGCCCCTTCCAACGGATGTGGCCGGCATCGCCGAAAACCTGAAGCGCGGGCTGAAGCGGCTGTTTGGCCGAACCTGAAAGCCGTCATCCCGTTTGACCGCCACCAGCACAGAGGAGCAACCGCATGGCAATCCATCCAGATGATCTGAAGAAGTTCGTCAAGCGATTTCAAGTGAAGCCGGGCAGCAAGGTGAACTTGAAAAAGGACTATGACCCGCAAGACACCGCCGGCTACAAGAAGCCCGACAACGCCGGGGAGGCGCTGGGTGACGTGATCGAGCACATCTCCAACTACACTGACCGGCTGTATGCCGAGGATGCGCAATCGTTGCTCATCATCTTCCAGGCGCTCGATGCCGCCGGCAAGGACAGCGTGGTCGATCACGTGATGAGCGGCCTCAACCCGGCACATACGCAGGTCTACAGCTTCAAGGCGCCATCTGCAGAGGAACTTGACCACGACTACCTGTGGCGTTGCATCAAAGCGCTGCCGGAGCGCGGCCGGCTGGGAATTTTCAATCGCTCGTATTACGAGGAGGTGCTGGTGGTGCGCGTGCATCCTGCATTCTTGAACGCGCAGCGGCTGCCGGCGCGCACGCTCGGCCAGGGACTCTGGCGTCAACGCTTTGACGAGATCAACGCCTTTGAGAAATACATGGTGAGCCAAGGCACGCAAATCCTCAAGATCTATCTGAATGTGTCGAAGGAGGAGCAGCGCCGCCGACAGCTCAGGCGCATCGACCGGCCCGATAAAAACTGGAAATTCAACGCGGCTGACATCAAGGAGCGCGCATATTGGGATGATTACATGGCAGCCTATGAAGACATGTTCCGCCACACCAGCACCGCGATTGCGCCATGGCACATCATCCCTGCTGACAACAAGTGGTTTACGCGCATCGCGGCAGCGGCCATCATCGCAAACAAGCTGTATGAGATGAACCCGCAATTCCCGCAGGTGGATGCAGCCGGCCAGGCAAAGATGCAGGAAGCGCGCAAGGCGCTGATGGCGGAGGGGCCGCTTGAGCCGGCGCCCGACGAGGCAAAAAAGAAGCGGCAGAAGGGCCGTGGGAAGGGCGACAAGCGTGACAAG
>JBDHWI010000222.1:0-4311 GCA_039810125.1 Thermoflexales bacterium
GAGATCGTCAACCCGACGGCGAACCCAGTGAACCGCGTGCGCTTGCTGCTCACCGTGTATGACAATGAGCGGCGCGTGGTCGGCTATCGCTTCATCCCCATTAGCGACCAGCCGCTCGCGCCGAACACGCCGCTGCCCTTCGATGCCTCGCTCACCACGAGTTCATCCAACATCGCAAGCTTTGCAGCGCTGGCGGAGGGCTTGCCATAGCGCTCTCACAAAGGCGCGCAGAAGCTGCGCCTGCGATCCTTACAGCACACTGACCGGATCGACATCCACGATCACCTCGCGCGGCAGATCGAGCGCGCCAAGCAAATCCGCCGGCGAGGCGGTGCGTGCCAGCGCCTGCCAGCGATGTTGCTTGTTGCGCTTGCCGTAATACGCCGGCGCCGGCCCAATCACCGCGTCCTCGCTGCGCAGCGCGCGCCGCAGTTGCGCCGCCATCGCTTCGCAGCGTTTGCGCGCCACCGCTTCATCCGCATCGCTGCATTCAAACCGCACCAGGCGCGTAAACGGCGGCAGGCGCAATAATTTGCGTTGCGCCAGCTCATGCTGCACAAAACCCTGCACATCATGTCTGCCGGCAAAAGCAATCGCCGGCAGCGTTGGGTTGTAGGTCTGAACAATCACGCGCCCGGGCAACAGCCCGCGCCCTGCTCGTCCCGCCACCTGCTCCAGCACATTAAAAACGCGCTCGCTGCTGCGAAAATCTGGCAGAAAGAGGCCGACGTCGGCCAGCACCACGCCGACCAATGTCACAAGCGGCAGGTCGAGACCCTTCGCAATCATCTGCGTGCCGATCAACACGTCGGCCTGCCGGTTTACGAAACGACCGAGCATCACATCGGCGCTGGTCTTGCTGGCCGAATCGCGGTCCCAGCGCACGATGCGCGCCTTGGGAAACTGCGCCTGGATGAATTGCTCGATGCGCTGTGTGCCAAGGCCGATGTGGCGGATGCGGCCGCTGCCGCAAGCGGGGCAGCGCGCCGGCTCCAGTTCAGTGTGGTCGCACTGATGGCACACCAGCAAGGTCGCCGGCTGCAACAACGGCGCTGCCGTTCGGTCGCTCTCGTTCAGGTGCAGCGTGAGCGGCGTGTCGTCATGCGGACAGCGCAGCACACAGCCACAATCGCGACAGATCACGCTGCTGGCCGCGCCGCGCCGGTTCAAGAACAGAATTGCCTGCTCGCCGCGCCGCAACGTCTCTTCAAGCGCATTGTGCAACGCGCCGCTCAGCATGCTGCTGTTGCCGGCGCGCAATTCTGCGCGCATGTCAATCACCTGCACATCCGGCAAGGGCTGATATGCGACCGATTTCGTTTCGGGCTTCGCTGCAGCGTGAACGCCCAGCCGAACGCTCTGCTGCTCGATGCGCTGCACATGCCCGCGCACGCGGTTGGGCAGTTCAAGCAGCGTGAGCTGCGCATCACCGCCAACTGCATGCCACGCTTCCAGCGATGGCGTCGCGCTGCCAAAGATCACCGTCGCGCCGGCAAGCTGCCCATACTGCAATGCCGCCTTGCGCGCGTCGTAATACGGCTGCGAGCCTTGCTTGTAGGAGGGATCATGCTCCTCGTCCAGCACGATCAGGCCGACGCGTTGCGCCGGCGCAAACAGCGCCGACCGCGCGCCAACGATTACCTGCAACTCGCCGCTGCGAATGCGCCGCCATGTGTCGACGCGCTCGCCGGCTTTCAGCTTGCTGTGAATGAGCGCGACCTTGCCGGGGAAGCGCTCGATGAAGCGCCGCGCTGTTTGCGGCGTCAGGCTGATCTCTGGCACCAGCACGATGGCGCTCTTGCCCTGCCGCAATACAGCATCGGCCGCGCGCATGTAGATCTCGGTTTTGCCGCTGCCGGTGACGCCGCGCAGCAGAAAATGCGCCTTCTGCGCGTTGAACTCGGCGGCTTCCTCGCCGATCCTCGATGCGTCATTCGCAATGCTGGCTTCGATGGCATCCCACGCCCGCTGCTGGTCGTCGGTCAAGGCCGGCGCCTGCTTCATCACATAGTCGACATCGGCCAGGGGATCGCGCCAGCGCATGGCGTCGCCGAGCAGCACATAGTCCTGTTCAGCCAGCCAGGTCAGGTCGGCGCGCGTGGCGGCGGTCTCGGCCATCAGCCAGTCGGCCCACATCATGCCGTTGCGCCCGGCAAGGTGGCGCAGCACGCCGGCGCGGCGCGCGCGCGTCTGCGGTTGCAGCTTGCGGTTGCCCTCGATGTTGTCGAGGACAACTTGCAACGTCAGCTCGCCCATGGCCAGTTGCACCAGCGTGTTGCGCCTGGGTTGCGACGCCGGCATGCGCAAGGTGGATTCACGCATGACCGCGCCTTCTTTCACCAGCCGGCGCAGGGTATTGCGCCAGCCTGGTGCAGCCTTCATCGCGCTTGCAATCTTCGATTCGATCAGCGGGCCGCGCGCTTCCAGCAGGGCGACGAGTTTGCCGGCGATCGTGTCTGGCGCAGGGTTTCGTCGCTGCGGTCGGCTCCCTTCGGGCAGGGAATACACATAGGCCGATGTTGCAGTGAAGCCAGGCGGAACCATCAGCGCACAGGCGCGACCCAGCGGCGCGTAGTATTCGCCGGCGATCCAGTTTGCCAGTTGCAATTGCGCTGCGGTCATCACCGGCTGCGGGTCGAGCAGCGCCCTGATCGGTTTGAAATCGCTGGCCGCAGAATGCAATGCCGCCACGCGCAGCACGACGCCGCTGACCAGCCGCCGCTGCAGCGGCACAGCCACCGCCACGCCGGCGGCCACCTTGCCCTCAAATTCATCGGGGATGAGATACGTCAGCGGTTTGCCGATGCCGCTGCTCAAGAGCGCCACCGTCGCCACCGCCGGCTTGTCCAACTCACTCATCGCTATTGCCCTTCAACGCGTTTGCAAGCGGACGTTCACTTTGCACAGCGGAAACCAACATCACGGTTGCTGCGGCCAGTGTCATCCTTGATTCGCCGCGTCACGCGCAAGTCGTCTGGCCCGTTGGTGAAGCTCCCGCCACGAATGACGCGCTGATCGGCCTGCTGCGGCCCCTGCGGGTTGTCATTCTGCCCCTGCCCGTAATAGTCTGGTCGATACCAGTCATTCACCCATTCCCACACATTGCCGGTCATGTCGTACGCGCCAACCGGACTGCCGTTGTTGAGGAAGAAACCCACTGGCATCGTATCGGCGCTGGGCGCAACGCGCGCCGGGTCAAACTCATTGCCCCATGCATATTTGCGGCCATCCGTGCCACGCGCTGCGCGCTCCCACTCGGCCTCTGTCGGCAGGCGCTTGCCCAGCCAGCGGCAATACTTGTCAGCATCCCACCACGACACATAGCGCACGGGCCGGTCAAAGCGATCACCCACGTTGTCGATGCGCCACGTTTCATTCCACGGCTTGTTGTCATTCTCCGCGCTGGATCTGTGGTTGGTGGCGCGCACAAACTCGCGGAACTCGCCAACCGTCACTTCGTAGCGATCAATCTGAAAAGCCGGCATATTCACATCATGTTCCGGCTGCTCATCCGGCGCGCCGGCGTTGCTGCCCATGCGAAAGACGCCGGCCGGCACTTCGATCATCGAGCCGAGCGCTCCATCCGCGCCGCGCACCGGCAACAACGCCGGCGCCGTGCATTGCTGGCGGCCGCCTTTGTCGATGGCGCACGCCTTGATCGGGATGTCGCCATTTGTCGCCGGCGTCCACGCCAGGACGGCATTCACGTTGGCCGCGCCGGTCAGCTTCTGCGCAGCGACTGACTGGTCGCCCACAAATAATTCGATCTGCGCAACGCCGGCGGGATTGACTGCATTCACTGCAAAGCGCAGCGGCAAGCCAGCGCGCGCGTGGTTGAAGGCGCCATTGCCAATAGCTGGCGAAGTGATCTCGACGCTCGACGCCGGCTGCAGCAAGGCCGCTTGCGCCGGCGCGCCCAGCGCTGCCAGGGCTATCGCCAGACAGACAAACATCATTCGCTTCATCAACGCATTATCCTCACTCATCGCACACTCGTTTCTTTACGCTGCACATCGATGCAATAATGCAATCGACCATGCGGTTCGCAGAGCTTGGCTACTACCTTCATCCTTCGGATCACCCAGACGATCCGGGGCATCCCGAACTCGAAGTCAACGTCGTTGCCGTGCCAGAGCACCAACACTATGACGCGCGCCAGGTCACATTTACCATCGCCCACTTCGGCGGCGTGAGTCGGCTCGATATTCGCCATCCATGGCACAACGCGCGCTATCGCGTATGCGCCGGCGCCATCTCGCTGCTCGACTTCGTCGACAAGCCGGTCGTGATGTTTTCCTTCGGCGGCGATTT
>JBDHWI010000223.1:0-4231 GCA_039810125.1 Thermoflexales bacterium
GCGTGGGCGCACGGGCTTGGCGCGCAGGGCTACCCCACGTTTGTCGCGCTGATTGAAAATTACTTTTCGGGTCGCAATATCGCGGTCAAGCTGGATGCGCAGGAAGGGCTGCTGCGACCGCAGGCCGGCGACGATGAGCAGAGCAGCGTGTTTGGCCTGCAAAACATCGCGCAAACCTGTTCGCAGGCTGACCGCGACCAGTGGCACGACCTCATCCGCTCGCATTTCGATTGCATCTTTGCCGCCGGCGATGAGCAAAACGCGCTGCGCATCGACATGAGCGATTTTGCAAAGGTGCGCGACAGCATCCGCGCGCGACTGTATCCGGCGGAGCTGCAAGAGCAATCGGTCGAGACCGTGCATCGCCCCGGCCCCGAAGGCACGCTTGAGGTGATCGTGGTCGATTTGCCGAAGAGTGTGCGCACCGTATCGCGCAGTGAGGCGGCATCGTGGGGCGTGAACCGCGATGCGCTGTTCGATCTGGGCCGACGCAATCTGGCAGAGCGGACGCTCGTGGCGTTGCACACTGTCGAGACGCGCGCCGGCATCGAGTTGCTGGCGCTCATGGGAGACACCTTCTACGCCGCCAGCCATGCGCTGATTCTGGGGCGCCACCTGCCGGAGAATCTGCCGCACGGCGCGCTGGTCAGCATTCCGCGCCGCGACGTGCTGCTCGTGCATCCCATCCGCAACATCGGCGCTGCCGACGCCATCAGTTCAATGTTGCAGGCGACCATTCACTGGCACGCAGAGGGACCCGGGTCGCTCAGCCCGCTGCTGTATTGGTATGTGGCCGGCGAGTTTGTCACACTGGATTACACCCTCACCGGCAACACGCTCGACTTCACGCCGCCGGATGCATTTCTGGACACGCTGCAGATGCTGTCCGATCGCGCCAGCCTTTCATAGGACCGCATTTTTCGATGCAAAGGCGCACTGTCGCAGAGAAGGTCGAAGCCTTCTTACGCATGCTGGGGTTCAACAATTTCTGAGGGTAATCATGGATTTGCAACTGAAAGACAAAGTGGCTGTGGTGATGGCAGCGAGCAGGGGGCTGGGCGCCGGCACAGCGCGCGCGTTTGCGGAGGAGGGCGCGCGGGTGGTCATCAGCGGGCGCAACTTGGGCACACTTCGGCGCACTGCTGAATCCATCTCCAATGCGACGAAGGCGCAGGTGCTGGCAGTGGAAGCTGACTCATCAGTGGCTGAAGACGTGACGCGCCTGATGGCCACGACGGTGACGACGTTTGGCCGGCTCGACGCACTGGTGGTGAACGCCGGCGGGCCGCCATCCGGCAGATTCATGGATTTCGACGACGCAGCCTGGCAGAGCGCCATCGACCTGACGCTGATGAGCGCCGTGCGCGCTGCCCGCGCTGCCATCCCCATCATGCGGCAGCAGCGCGGCGGCAGCATCACTTTCATCACCTCGGTCAGCGTGAAGCACAGCATCAACAACCTTGTGTTCAGCAACAGCCTGCGAATGGCGGTGGCCGGCATCATGAAGACACTCTCGCGCGAAGTCGGCCCCGACAATATTCGCGTGAATGTGATCGGGCCAGGCTACACTGCCACCGACCGCATTCTGGATCTGGCACAGGCGAATGCGCAGCGCAACAATTCATCGGTGCAGGAAGAGCTGGCAAAAACAGGTGTAAACACAGCCCTGGGGCGCGTGGCGACAATCGAAGAATTTGCCAAGCCGTGTGTGTTCCTCGCATCGCCGGCTGCCGGCTACATCACCGGCGCAGTGCTGATGGTGGACGGCGGGCAGAGCCGCGCAATTTAAGATCGGTGGATTGGGTGATCGAGCCATCATGCAGCCGCTGCTGCAACCGTCCAATCACCCAAGCACTCCATCATCCAATGGCTCCATTCCAATTGATCCTGTTTGACCTCGACGAGACGCTGTATCCGCGCAGCGCGGCATTGATGCACCAGATCAGTCAGCGCATCTCTGCGTATCTGACCGACAAGATTGGCATCGCGCCGGCGCAGGCGCAGATGCTGCGACAGCACTTCCGCGGCACGTATGGCACGGCGCTGCGCGGGCTGATCGAAGAGGGCTACATCTTCGACACCGAGGATTACTTCCAGTATGTGCATGACATCGAGTTGCATGGCCGCATCGACCCCGACCCGAAATTGCGCGAGATGCTGCTGGGCATCCCGCTGCGCCGCGCCGTGCTGACCAACAGCAACATCGAGCACGCTGAGCGCATCCTCAACCACATGGCCATTCGAGATTGCTTCGAGCAGGTGATAGACATCAAGGCGCTCAATTTCGTGAACAAACCCGCCCTCGACAGCTACAAGCTGACGATGCAGATGTTGGGCGTGCAGGCGCGCGAGGTGATCTTCGTCGAGGACTCGCCGATGAACACCCCGCCGGCGCGCGGCCTGGGCATGACCACCGTGCTGATCGATTGTCCAGCCAGCGATAGCGCCGACTATTTCCTGGAGAGCGTGATGGAAGTGGGGCCGCTGGTGGAACGACTGCTTGTGTGAGCATCCGCGTTGAGCGCCCCGAAGCGGGGCGAAAACTTCTTCACGTAGAATCGCCCTCGCAATGAGGAGAACCATTCCATGACGCAATATCGATTCAGCCAACGCGTGACAAAAGTCGCGCCGTCGGCAACCATGGCCGTCGAAGGTCGCGTGCAGGAGATGCGCCGCAAGGGTGAGCCGGTGATCGGCTTTGGCGCCGGCGAGCCGGATTTCCCCACACCCGAAGCGATCAAGGATGCCGGCATTGAAGCCATCTCATCCAACTTCACCAAATACACGCCCACCGGCGGCACTCCGCAATTGAAGGAAGCCATCGCTGCGCAGGAAAAGAAGAACACTGGCATCGACTACAAGCTCTCGCAGGTGTGCGCTCACAACGGCGGCAAGGAATCGATCTACCTGGCGGTCAATGCGCTGATCGAGCAGGGCGACGAGGTCATCATCCCCGCGCCGTACTGGGTGAGCTATTACGAACAGGTGGTGCTGGCCGAGGGCACGCCGGTGGTGGTGAGCGCCGGCGCATCGCAGCACTTCAAAGTCACCGCTGAGCAATTGGAGGCGGCCACCACACCGAACACGCGCCTGTTTATCCTGAACTCACCGTCGAACCCCACCGGCATGGTGTATTCGCACAGCGAGCTGGCATCGATTGCAGATTGGGCGCGCCGGCATCCCGATGTCATCATCCTGACAGACGAGTTGTATGACCGCGTCCTCTTCATCGACAACTATGCGCGCTGGCTGTGCGTTGCGCCGGATCTGGTTGACCGCACCATCGTGGTGAATGGCCTGTCGAAGGCATATTCGATGACCGGCTGGCGACTGGGTTACGCCGCCGGCCCTGAACCGATCATCAAGGCGATGCTGAAGATCCAGAGCCACAGCACATCGCACCCTTCGTCCATCACCCAGGCCGCAGCGCTGCGCGCTTACACGATGGATCTGAGCGATGAGATTGCGAAGATGGTGACAGCATTCAAGCAACGGCGCGACTTCATCGTGCCGGCGCTGAACGACATCGCCGGCGTGCATTGCCCCACACCCGAAGGCGCGTTCTACGCCTTTCCCGACCTGAGCGGCGTGCTGAACAAGCCGCTGAAATATGGCAAGACCTGCAAGACCAGCGAAGAGTTGGCGATGTATTTGCTCGACACCGTCAAGGTCGGCATCGTGCATGGCGAGGCCTTCGGCGCGCCCGGCTGCGCCCGCATGAGCTATGCCCTTGGCATCGACAAGATCAAAGAGGGGTTGGCTCGGATGAAAGACGCGCTGACAATGGCGTGATCTGCAAAACCTCGCTGTGATTTGCACCCCCCGGCATCGACGATGTCGGGGGTTGATTTTCATCTCCCGTGCCGCGCTTTCTATGCCGGCGCTTACTGCCATCTAAGCTTCATTCGTCACGATTGATCGGCATGGTCAGACAACTCACGTTCGCCGGCATGATCGCGCTGATGACGGCGTGCGGCTCAGCCCAATCACCCACTGCGACCCCTGCTGTTGCAGCCACTTTCTACCCAACCGCAACAAGCCGCGCCACAGCCACCAGCGCAGCCATCGTCACTAGTGTGCCAACCGAAGCGCCAACCATCGCACCCGCTGATACGCCCACGGAAGCGCCGACTGCGCAAATGCTGCACCCGCTGACCATCGAGAGCATGCGTCAGCGCGACTATCCGGGCAGCGACCTCATCATCGAAGAAACGCTGGCGCCAGGCAGCAA
>JBDHWI010000224.1:0-4207 GCA_039810125.1 Thermoflexales bacterium
GCGGTATTGCTGGCCATCATCAGCGTGCTTTTTTTCGATGTGATGTTTGTGTCTCCGCGCGGCACGCTGGCAGTGAGTGACACCGGCTACCTGATCACCTTCGCGGTCATGATCGTTGTTGGGCTGGCCATCAGCACGCTCGCTTCGCGCATCCGGCAACAGGCAGAAATGTCGCGCCAACGCGAGCGCCGCACCGCCGAGCTGTACATGATGAGCCGCGAGTTCGCCGGCAGTCCAGCAGTCGACACACTGGCGCAAATTGCCGAGCGCCACATCGGCAGCGTCTTCGATGCAACTGTCACGGTGTTGCTGCCCGATGATAGGGCGCAACTGGGGATTGGCGCCTGGGCTGCCCTATCGCCGGCAGACCAGTCGGCGCTTGAAACGGAGCGCGGCGTGGCGCAGTGGTCGTTTGAGCACAGGCAGGAAGCCGGACGCGGCACGAACACGCTGGCCGGCGCGCGCGCCCTATATCTCCCGTTGCTCGGCACGCGCGGCACCGTCGGCGTCGTTAGTGTGCTGTCGCACCACGCCGATGATGATCGCCTGCGTTCACCTGACCAACTGCATCTGCTCGAAACATTTGTCAACCAGACCGCCCTCGCCATCGAGCGCGCGCAGTTGGGCAAAGAGGCGCAGGCCGCGCGCGCGCAGATGGAGACAGAGCAACTGCGCAACTCGCTGCTGAGTTCCGTATCGCACGATCTCCGCACCCCGCTCGCGACCATTCAAGGCGCAGCGAGCAGCTTGCTGGACACGGGCAGCGTGATTGATGCCGGCACGCGCAGCGAACTCACGCAATCCATCCACGACGAAGCTGAGCGCCTGAATCGCCTTGTGACGAACCTGCTGGAAATGACACGCTTGCAAAGCGGCGCGACTCAGCTGAAGAAGGAATGGCTCGATATCGAAGAGGTCATTGGCTCGGCGCTGCGCCACATGGCATCGCAATTGAACGGCCGGCCACTGCACGTGCAATTACCAGAAGACCTGCCACTTGCGCCATTCGATGGCGTGCTGATCGAGCAAGTGTTGATCAATTTGATCGATAACGCCGAGAAGTATTCCCCGCCAGGCACGCCGATTGATATCACTGCCAGCGTGTCGGATGCCGACTTGCGAATCAGCATCAGCGATCGCGGAGCGGGGCTCGCCACCGGCGATGAGCAGCGCGTCTTCGAGCGCTTCTACCGCGCAGATGCCAGCCACGCCGGCGCAGGGCTTGGCCTCACCATTTGCAAAGGCATCATCGATGCGCACGGCGGCAGAATTCAGGCCGTCAATCGCGCCGGCGGCGGCGCCACGTTTGCCTTCACCCTGCCCATCCAGGGCAAACCGCCAACCATGCCAAATCTCGATTGAGGCGCGCTGCTTTGCGCGACAATAGCCCGCGATGAATACGAGGTTTGTGGTGCTGGTGATTGAGGACGAGTTACCCATCCGGCGCTTCCTGCGCGCCTCGCTCACAGCCAACGGCTACGAGATGATCGAGAGCGCCGCCGGCGAGGAAGGACTGCTGCTGGCAGCCTCGCGCAATCCCGATGTCGTCATCCTTGATCTCGGCCTGCCCGACGTGGATGGGCTGGATGTAACAAAGCGACTGCGCGAATGGGCGACGATGCCCATCATCGTGCTGTCTGCGCGCGGCAAGGAGAATGACAAGATTGCCGCGCTGGACGCCGGCGCAGATGACTATCTCACCAAGCCGTTCGGCGTGGGCGAACTGCTGGCGCGGTTGCGGGTGGCCTTGCGCCGCAGCATGAAGCGCGGCAGCAACGCGCCGGCGGTGTTTGCGGTGGGCGAATTGAAGATCGACTTTGCGCGCCGGCAGGTGACGCTGCACGAACAGTTGGTGCATCTCACGCCGATCGAATACAAACTGCTGGCCATGCTGGCGACAAACGCGGGCAAGGTCATCACCCATCAACACCTGCTGAAGGAAGTGTGGGGGCCAGCCTATGCCAGCGAATCACATTACCTGCGCGTATACATGCGGCAACTGCGCCACAAGATCGAGAGCGAGCCGGCGCAACCGCGTTATCTCCTCACAGAACCCGGCGTGGGCTACCGGCTCGCCGACGAGTGATCCCGTTGATCACACCTGCATGCCGATGTCGAAGGCCGCCTCAAAGCCATCGCCGGCGCCCTGCACATCCAGCAGCATCGCGTTGCCGCCACCCCGAAAGATGCCGTCCTCGCTGTTCAACGTGCGCCGGCCGCCTTTTACATACGGCGCTTGCAAAAACACCTTGTCAGAAAAGGCGTCATCGAAGAACAATTGCGACGTGAATTCATGCGTCTGCGTGGCTGATGCACCACTGCGCACCTTGAAATGGATGTGCGTAGCGCGGCCCTGATACCAGCCCGGGTAGATCGTGACGAATGTCACGCTGCCACTGGCATCGGTCACCTGCTGGCCACGCAGGAAGTTCTGGCCGATGGTGCTGAAACTGCGGTCAGTGACATCGGAATACACGCCTTGCGCATCGCAGTGCCAGATATCCACCAGCGCACCCGGCATCGGCGTGCAGCCATCGCCGTCGGCCAGCAGGATGCGCATGGTCAACTTGAACTCCACGCCCTCGCTTACGCTACCATCGGCGGTATTCACGCGAATATCGCTGCGATTGAGATTTTCATCAACGAAGTACGGCCCTTCAGTCATCGCCGGCGACACCACACATGATGGCAAGGCGCTGCCGGCAACCACTTCGGTCGCCGCGGTGGCAGTCAATGCCGGCTCGGTGGCAATAGCGGTGCTGGCAGCCGCCTCAAGACTCGCTGCCGGCGATTCGGTTGCAGCGGCTGTGGCCTGAGCGGTCGGCGCCAGGGTTGCCGTCTCGGTCGCCGGCGTGGTTGGGCCGGCAGCACTGGTTGGCGTAGATGGGTTTGTGGCCGACGGCGCGGCGCACGCAGCCATGGCGGCAGTGCTGGCCAGCCCAAATAGCGCCAGCACCTCGCGCCGCGTCAGAATGCGACCCACTGACAAATCATCGTTTTCCATGCCATCGTCTCCTTTGTGGCGCCTAACATGGCAGACGTTGGTGAGAAACGCCGGTGAAATTGTTAAGCTGCATTTCTGATTTTGACTCTCACGCCCTGCGCCTGTCCCAGCGCACCGCCATACCCTTCCCCACAGGAGAAATACGAAAATGCCATAAATCTAGCTTTCCCACCTCGAATGTGTTCTAATTCTTGTTTCGATGCAGAGCTATAAGCCGGAGAACCCGCTCATTGTCCAAAGCGACAAGTCGGTGTTGCTGGAAGTGGATAACACGCTGTACACCGAGGCGCGAGATGCGCTGGCACGCTTTGCCGAACTGGAGAAAAGCCCCGAATACGTCCACACCTATCGCATCTCACCGCTCTCGTTGTGGAATGCGGCCGCCGCCGGCCTGAGCGCCGACGAGATTCTGGCCGACCTTGAGCGCTATTCAAAATATCCGCTGCCCGACAACGTGCGCTTCGACATCCGCGACGCCATCGCGCGCTATGGCCGCATCAAACTGGTGATCGAAGACGGCCGCCTGCTGGTGATCTCGGATTCGCCGGCGCTGATGGAAGAGCTGGCGCGCCACAAATCCTTCGCGCCCCTGATCACCAGCCGGCTTGGCGCAACCACCTTCGAGATCGACCCGACTCAGCGCGGCCACGTCAAGCGCGTGCTGCTGCAAATCGGCTATCCAGCCGAGGATCTGGCCGGCTATGTCGATGGCGCGACGCTGCAATTCGGCCTGCGCGAGACCACGCTGGGCGGCCAGCCATTTTCATTGCGCAGCTATCAGGAAGATTCGGCCAGTGTGTTCTGGGCGCAGGGCAGCGCCGCCGGCGGCAGTGGCGTGATCGTGCTGCCCTGCGGCGCCGGCAAGACCATCGTCGGCATGGCTGCCATGCTGAGGGCGCAATGCGCCACGCTCATCCTTGCGCCAAACACCGTCGCCGTGCGGCAATGGATTCGCGAATTGCTCGACAAGACCACGCTGACCGAAGACCAGATCGGCGAATATAGCGGCCTGAAGAAAGACATCAAGCCGGTCACGGTCTGCACGTATCAGGTGTTGACATATCACCCGCGCAAGGGAAAGGCGGTCGGCAATCTGACCAACGGCAATGCAGCCAATGGCAACGCCGCAGCCAATGACGACAATCTGGCTCAGGACCAGTTGCCGAACACAGAGGCGAAGCGCCCTTCCAACCGCAAGCTGCC
>JBDHWI010000225.1:0-4110 GCA_039810125.1 Thermoflexales bacterium
AAGGTGTTCGTCGTGATCTCCGACGCGCTGCGCTACGAGGCGGCGGCGGAACTGGCCGAGCGCGTGCGCGCCGAAAACCGCTGGACGGCGGAGTTGGGCGCGCTGCTGGCGTCTGTGCCATCCTACACGCAACTCGGCATGGCGTCGCTGCTGCCCGGCGACGCGCGCGCCATCCAGCCCGAGACGATGAGCGTGCAGGTGGACGGCGTGACGAGCGCCGGCACGGAGGCGCGCCGGCAGTTGCTGGCGCAGGTGGCCGGCATGCAGGCGACGGCGGTGCAGGCGCGCGACTTTCTGGAGATGAACACGAAAGGCGAGGCGCGCGCGCTGTTGCGCGACAACGACGTGGTGTTCATCTACCACGACATGATCGACCTGCGCAGCCACGGCCTGCAGATGGAGCAAACCACCGCCGCGAATGTGGCTGCCGCGCTGGACGAACTGATGCATCTGCTGCGCAAGATCTACAGCGCGAACGGCTACAACATGCTGGTCACCGCCGATCACGGCTTCTTGTTCCAGCAGGCCGAGGCCGACGCGGCGGATGATGTGGCGTTGCCGGCGGCGGCAGAGTGGCTGCACAAGGAGCGGCGCTTTGCGCTGGGGCGCGACATTGCGGAGAGCAGCGCGGTGAAAGTGTTCACGGCGAGGCAGCTGGGGCTGGAGGGCGACTGGCAGGCTGCGTTTCCGCTGTCGCTGGGGCGCTTCCCGTTGCAGGGCGCCGGCAAGCGCTTCCTGCACGGCGGCTTGAGCCTGCAGGAGGTGATCGTGCCGGTGCTGCACGTGCATGTGGCGCGCGCCGACGACGCCGCGCAGGTGGAGGTCGACCTGATCAGCCCGCCGGCGACAATCACGACCGGGCAGGTGGCGCTGGCGCTGTATCAGGATCGGGCGGCCGGCGGAAAATCGCCTGGGCGGATGCTGCGGGCGGGCGTGTTTGCGACGGATGGCCGAGCGCTTTCTGAAGTGAAGGCGCTGAACTTCGATTCCACCGAAACAGAGCCGCGCCGGCGCGAGCAGCGCGTGACGCTGGCGCTATCGCGCGCGGCCGACGACTATAACAACCAGGACGTGGAGATTCGACTGCTGGAGACGATTGGCAGCACGGCGCAGACGCAGGTCTACAAGCGCTATCGCGCGCGCCTGACCAAGCCGTTTGCCAGTGATTTTGACGATTGACTTTTGCCATGACCAACCCTGACCCCATCTCCGACGATCCATTCACGACCTTCGACCCGATCGAAAGCGTGGAGGCGCTGCTGACTGCGCCGGCGTCGCTCAGCCCGCTCGACCGCAAGCTCGCGCAGCACTTCCCGGGCCTGGTGGTGCGCAAGGACCTGACGAAGGGCCTGAAGCAGAACGCCGTGGTGCCGACGTATGTGCTGGAATACCTGCTGGGCCAGCACTGCGCCACCGACGACCCCGACGCGCTGCGCACCGGGCTGGAGGCGGTGCAGCGCATCCTGTCGAAGCACTACGTGCAGCGCAACCAGGCCGAACTGGTGAAATCGACGATCAAGGAGAAGGGCCGGCACAAGATCATCGACAAGCTGACCGTCGAATTGAATGACAAGGCCGGCATCTATGAGGCTGAGTTCACCAACCTGGGGCTGCGGCGCGTGCCGCTGTCCGACGACTACGTGCGCCGGCATCCCAAGCTGCTGGTGGGCGGCATCTGGTGCATCGTCGACGTGGCGTATGCGGTGGCCGAAGACCCGAAGGCCAGCCCGTGGCAGATTGAGACGCTCAAGCCGATTCAGGTGTCGCGCGCCGACTATGACGCCTTCGTGCAGGCGCGGGCGGCGTTTAGCACCGAGGAGTGGCTGGCGGTGCTGTTGCAGAGCATCGGTTTCAACCCCGACATGTTCAGCCGGCGCGGCAAGCTGCTGCAGCTCATCCGGCTCGTGCCGTATTGCGAGCGCAACTACAACTTGCTGGAGCTGGGGCCGAAAGGCACCGGCAAATCGCACATCTACGCCGAATTTTCGCCGCACGGCATGTTGATCTCCGGCGCGGAGATCACCAACGCCAAGCTGTTCGTGAACAACGCGACCGGGCGCATCGGCCTGGTGGGCTATTGGGACTGCATCTGCTTCGACGAGTTCGCCGGCAAGGACAAGCGCGTGGACAAATCGCTGGTGGACATCATGAAGAACTACATGGCCAACCGCTCGTTCTCGCGTGGCATCGAGCAGTTGAGCGCCGAGGCGTCGATGGTGTTCATGGGCAACACCAAGAAATCGGTCGCCTACATGCTCAAGCACTCGCACTTCTATGAGCAGTTGCCGGATAAATACATCGACTCGGCGTTTCTCGATCGCATCCACGCCTTCAGCCCGGGCTGGGAGGTCGCGCCGATTCGCAACGACCTGTTCACGAATGGCTACGGCTTCATCGTCGACTACTTTGCCGAGATTTTGAAGCAGCAGCGCAACGAGGATTACACCAGCGATTACAAGCCGGCGTTCGAGATCGTGTCGGAGCTTTCCACGCGCGACCAGACCGGCATCGAGAAGACGTTTTCGGGGTTGATGAAGATTTTGTATCCGCACCGCCAGGCCACGCCGGAGGAGATTGAGGAAGTGCTGATATTCTCGATGGAGGTGCGCCGGCGCGTGCGCGAGCACATTCTGCGCATCGACGACACGTTCAAGCGACATGACTTCGTGTATGAGCGCATGCGCGATGGCCGGCGCGTGACGGTGCTGACGCCGGAGGAGCTGCAATACCCGGCGTTCGCCGCGCCGCGCGTGCTGGCGCCGGCGGGCAATGCGCCGGCGGCGGACGAGGAAGATGATCTTGACGCGCTGGATGCGCCATTGGCGCCGCAGCCGGCGGAGAGCGCTGCCATCGCCGGTCACATCAAGGTGCCGGAGAACACGAAGGGCTGGAGCTATGCGCGGCTATTTGCAAATCACCTGCGCGGCGCGGAGCGCATCACCGTGCGCGACCCCTACATCCGCGCGTTTTTCCAGACGCGCAACATGATGGAGTTCCTGCAGATGGTGCATGGGCTGGTGGCCGAAGGCGATGAGGTGGCCGTGCATCTGGTGACGGCGCGCGATGCCGAACCTGCATCGCGGCAGGAGGAGAACCTGAACCAGATGGCGACGGCGTTTGCCGGCTCGCGCGTGGCATTTACGTGGGAATTCGACGACAACCCCAACTTTCACGCGCGCTCAATCACGGCCAGCAGCGGTTGGAAGATCATGCTGGATCGCGGGCTGGATATTTTTCAGCGCTTCGATGCCGGCGTGTTTTCGTTGGAGCAGGCGGTGCAGGAGGCGCGGCTGACGAAGGGCGCCGAGGTGACTTACCTGCGAGAGTGACCCGCCGGAGCGCACTCTTTTTTGGCGGCGCTGAACCGAGCGATGGAAGTTGTGGTGTAGGGCGATTGGCCAAGCACCGCAGGCTTGCGCAGCGGCGGTTTCAGTCGCCTGCCGCTTCTGGCGATTGCGCGGTCGAATGCCTCGCTGCGGCCAAAGCCGGCGGTTAAGGTACACTGCGCAAGCGTGCAGGTCGCGAGATGCGCAACAACTTTGGCCCCTACTCACGACTCTTTGAGATCGGGCGCGGTGGCATGGCCACCGTGTATCGCGCCACCGCGCCTGCCGGCAACCTCGTCGCGCTGAAACTGCTCGGCATCCACCTGGCTGCCGATAAAACCGCAATCGCGCGCTTCAAGACCGAAAGCCAGCTCGGTCTCGATCACCCCAACATCGTCCGCGTCAACAACGCCGGCGTCATCGACGACACGCCGTTCATCGAGATGGAGTATGTGCCGGGCGAATCGCTCGACCGGCTGATCCAGCGCCAGGGGCCGCTCGCGCCGGCGCAGCTCTCGCCCATCCTCGACGACGCCGCCCGCGCGCTGGATTACGCGCATGCCAGAGGCATCGTGCACCGCGATGTCAAGCCAAGCAACATCCTGATCCGCGCCGATGGCCGCGCCATGCTGGCCGACTTTGGCGTGGCGAAGGCCGCCAATATCACCGCTTACACCGCCACCGCCGCCCGCGTCGGCTCGGTGTTCTACATGTCGCCGGAGCAGGCCGCCGGCGCGTATCACGTCACGCCGGCATCCGACATCTACTCGCTTGGCGTGACGGC
>JBDHWI010000226.1:0-4089 GCA_039810125.1 Thermoflexales bacterium
AACTTCGTCTTCCTCGCGCGCGAGGGTTTCTACGATGGCACGACCTTCCACCGTGTGATCAAGGATTTCATGATCCAGGGCGGCGACCCCACCGGCAGCGGCGCGGGTGGCCCCGGTTACCAGTTCAGCGATGAGTTCCACCCTGCGCTGCGCCACAGCGGCCCCGGCATCTTGTCGATGGCAAATGCCGGAAGGAACACCAACGGCTCGCAATTCTTCATCACGCATGTCGCCACGCCATGGCTGGACGGCAAACACGCCGTGTTCGGCAAGGTGATCGAGGGCATGGATGTGGTCAACGCCATCCCCGAGCGCGACCCACAACGCGCGCGCACCCCGGGCGAGTCGCTCGTCAGCATCGAGATTGTCGAAGAATAAACTCGAGTCGATCAGGTCGATCAAGTCAGGATGCCCTCACAACTTGATGATCAGCGACCGGATGACTTGAACCCAGGTGATTGGCGTTTTTGATTCTGGTGTGGGCGGGCTGTCGGTGTGGCGCGAAATTGCGCGCTTGCTGCCGGCAGTCCCGCTCATGTATCTGGCCGATCAGGCGCATGTGCCCTATGGCGCGCGGCCGCTCGAAGAGGTGCGCGCGCTCACGCTGAATGCAGCGCAATGGCTGATTGCACGCGGGTGTGGCATGGTCGTGGTGGCGTGCAACACGGCATCAGCGGCAGCGCTGAACGATCTGCGCGCTGCATTTCCCCATACACCTTTTGTCGGCATGGAGCCGGCGGTGAAGCCGGCTGCATTGCATACGCACACCGGGGTGGTTGGCGTGTTGGCCACTGCCGGCACCTTCAAGAGTCAGCGCTACGCCGAACTCATCGCGCGCTGGGCCAATGGCGTCCGCGTGATTGAGCGCGCCTGTAGCGGATGGGTGGAAACTGTCGAACAACTGGATCGCCCCATTGCCGCCGGCCAGATTGCCCGTCAGGTTGAGCCGCTGCTTGCCGCGAATGCCGACGTGCTGGTGCTGGGTTGCACGCATTTCCCATTTCTTGCGCCGCAGATTGAGCAGGTGATCGCGCAGTGGCGGGTGATGCATGAGGGTGCGCCGGCGGTGCGGCTGATCGACCCTGCGCCGGCGGTCGCGCAGCAGACCCTGCGGGTGTGGCATGAAGCCCAAAGCCGAGCGAATCTTGAGGCGTTGCGAGGCGCGGATCATCGACGTCACAGCTTCTTCACCACCGGCGACGCATCGCGCTTCTCACAAATGGCGTCGATGCTGTTGCAGGTGGGTGTGGATGCGCAGTGCGCAAAATCATTGCGCTGACCGGCTTCTCCAGCCCTGCTCGTCCGGGGCCATCCCGAAAAGCACTCATGACGTTGCAATCTGCACGTATTCTTGTCGCAACACGGCATCGTCATCCACGCCAAACAGCGCCAGAAGCTTGCCGATCATGTTCGCCTTGCGCTCCGCGTCGCGCTTGCTCCAGGTGCGGCTCTTCACCTCAAGAAAATAACCTTCGCGCGGCGGATTCACCATGCGGTCGATGTTGATGAACAACTCCTCGTCCTCATAGAATGCCTCCCAGCGCAAACGATCTTTCTCGACCTGCACCTCGCGCGCCGGCTTGAAGTATTCGCGGTAGAAGCGCAGGCTGCGATCCGCCGGCGCCATGAAGCGCACGCGCGAGAGCAGAATCGAATGCGGATACTCGCGCTCGCTTTGCCCGTCCACCAGTGTCAGGCGATAGCGGCTGCCGATCACATTGCCCTTGTCGTCGATGCGCTCATCCTCGCGATAGCGCAACCGCGCCGGCTCGTCATCGAAGTAAAAATAAGTGTCGTATTGCCGGTAATGCACATGCCGCACGATCGAGATGTTGTCGCTGTTGATCGCGTCGATTACCGGCTTGGGGTCCTCGATGCGCGCCTTCACTTGCACCTCGAACGATTCTTCCTGCGAGACATTGCCGATGGCGACTAGCTTGCGCAGGACATCGATCTCACGCTCGTTCAGGAAGGTGTGGATCTGCTGCGCGATTGCGTTGGCTTGCGCCTTGATCGTCTCTTCGTTCAATGTGAGCAGCCGGCGCTCGCGCATCAGGCATTGGCCGTTGACAAACACATCGCGCACATCGCTTGATTTGCTGGAATAGACGATCTGCGTGTAGATGGCGTCGCTGCCGGCGGCGGCACGCGAATACTGCGGTGTGCTGTTCAGCTTGTCCAGATTCAGCACGATCACGTCGGCACGCTTGCCTGCTTCCAGGGAGCCAGTGATCTCTCCGATGTGCAGCGCGCGCGCGCCTTCAATCGTCGCCATTGCCAGTGCGGTCTTGGCCGGCACCACCACCGGATCGCGGAAACTACCCTTTGCGATCAGGGCGGCCAGGCGCATCTCCTCGAAGTGATCGAGATCGTTGTTGCTCGCCGGCCCATCCGTGCCGATGCCCACGTGCAGGCCAGTCTTCAGCATTTGCGGCACATTCGCGATGCCGCTGGCCAATTTCAGGTTGGCGGATGGGTTGTGCGAGACCGTGGCGCCGGCGTTGCGCAACGTGCGCATCTCGCCGGCGTCGATGGCTGTGCAGTGCGCGCAAATCACCTTTGCCTCTAGCACGCCGTTCTTCTTGATCCAGTTCACCACCGGCATGCCATGCTCGCGCCGGCTGTCTTCCACCTCCTGATGGGTCTCGCTGATGTGAATGTGCAGCGGCACGTCGTGGCGCACCGCGATCTCGGCGCAGGCGCGCATCAACTCGCCGCTGCAGGTGTAGGGCGCATGTGGCGCAATCACCGGCACGATGAGCGGATGCTTCTTCCACTTCTTGATGAAAGCTTCGGTGAACTCAAGGCTTTCATCGGCGCTGCCGGCGTCGGGTGTGGGGAACTGCATGATGGTCTGCGAGCAAAGCGCGCGCAGGCCAGTATCGGCGATGGTCTGTGCGATGGTTTCCTCGAAGTAATACATGTCGTTCACGCAGGTTACGCCGCTGCGGATGGCTTCGGCGCAGGCGAGTTGGGTGCCGAGCGCGACAAACGCCGGCGAGACGAATTTGCGCTCCACCGGCAGCATGTAGCCGTAGAGCCACACGTCCAGCCGCAGATCGTCGGCCAGCCCGCGCAGCAATGTCATCGGCAGGTGGGTGTGACAGTTGACGAGGCCTGGCAGGATGCAGCAACCGCTGCAATCGATGGTCTCTTTGGCCGTGAAGCGCGCGGTGATGTCTTCGGCTGGGCCGGCGGCGAGGATGCTGTCGCCGGCGATAGCGATCGCGCCATTTGCATATTGCGTGAAGGCATCATCCATGCAGATGACGATGCCGTTTGTCAGGATGATGTCCGCTGCGTGCATGAACGATTTATAGCACACAGATGCCAGGCAGGAAGCTTGTGCGGCGCGGTGGCAGGGCAATCGCAGGCGGTGAGCGATTGCTCTCGCACAAACTTAGGAATTACATAGAATAGATGTATGACAGCGTCGTCGAATAACGTTCCGGCCAGCCAGACGGCTGTGTTGCAATCCAATGTGCGTTCCAACGAACGCTACCAACTGCGCAATGCGACGGTGCATATCGGGCGCGGCGTGGTGGAGCCGCAAGACATTGTGCTGCCGCCTGACGACATGCATGCCTCGCGCGATCATGCATGCCTGACCTACGAAGATGGGTCTTGGTACATCGAAGACCTGAGCCGCAATGGCACCTATATCAACGGTCAGGCGCTGCGGCGAAGCAAGGTGCAATTGCGCGGCAACGAGCGCATCCGCATTGGCGACAGCTTTGATGTGATCTTTCGCTACCTTGGCGCGACGACACAGATCGATGACGATGCAGGCGCGAAGCCTTTGCCGGCATATATCTCCTCCAACCCGAATGAGCAGCCTGGCTCAGAGGCCGGCCTGTGGATCAGCCCCAGCGCAGCCGTCTGGCGCGATGGCCAGCGTCTGCCGGTTTTTCTATCGCGCACCGAATATCGTCTGCTCAAGCACCTGATGCAGCACCAAGGCGACGTGTGCGAGTATGACACCGTGATCAATGCAGTGTGGGGCGAACACCGCGACAAGGACAGCCTGCACGAGTTGATCTATCGCGTGCGCCGCAAGATTGAGCCGAACCCTTCGCAACCAAAGTATCT
>JBDHWI010000227.1:0-3971 GCA_039810125.1 Thermoflexales bacterium
GCCATACAGATTGGCATACGCACCACCGGCTGCAATCAGCTCGTTGTGCATGCCTTGCTCGGCGATGCCTTCATCGGTCAACACGACGATGCGGCCGGCGTTCCGAATCGTTGACAGGCGGTGGGCGATGACGAGCGTGGTGCGGTTGTGACTCAATCGCTCCAGTGATGCGCGAATGGCGCGTTCACTCTCGTTGTCCAGCGCACTCGTCGCTTCATCGAAGATGATGATGGGCGGGTCTTTCAGAAATGCCCGCGCGATGCTCAGGCGCTGCTTTTGCCCGCCGGATAGTTTGACGCCGCGTTGGCCGATGTCGGTGTCGTAGCCGTGTGGCAGCGCCAGGATGAAGTCGTGGGCATTGGCCTGTCTGGCTGCGGCGATGATGTCTTCCATGCTGGCGTCACGCTTGCCATAGCGGATGTTGTCGGCCACCGTCCCGGCAAACAGATACACATCCTGATGCACGATGCCGATATGCTTTCGCAACGAGCGCAGACAAATGTCTTTCACGTTTCGGCCATCGAGCGTCACGCAGCCTTCGCTCACGTCGTAGAAGCGCGGAATGAGCGAACACAGCGTGGTCTTGCCCACACCCGACGGCCCCACCAATGCCACATACTCGCCGGCGCGGATGTCGAGGCACAGGTTCTTCAGCACATGATCTTGATCCTCACGATATTTGAAGCTGACCTGGCGAAAGGTGATGTTGCCTTTCACGCATGTCAGTTCAACGGCGTCCGGCGCATCTTCGATGTCGGGCTGGACTTCAAGCAGGTCCATGAAGCGATCGAAACCGGTCACGCCTTCCTGATACAGCCGCGCAAAGTTGACGTAGCGCTGAATCGGTTCAACCAGAATGCCCACATACAGCAGATACGTCAGCATGTCCGGCAGGTTCAAGGCGCCCTGCACGATGGCTGCGCCGCCGAGGACGACGACAATCACGGGCAGCAATTGGGTGAATGCGACCAGCGGCTCATAGAACCACATGTCGCTGTGATATACAGCGCGCCGGCTCTCGACGAAGCGGCGATTCTCGTGCTCAAACTTTTGCTGCTCGACATCCTCGTTGGTAAAGGATTGCACCACGCGGATGCCGGCCAGCGTGTCCTCGACCTGGGCGTTGATGTCGCCGATGCGGTCGCGGCTTGCCCGCATGGCGCGATTCAGCCGCTTGTTTGTGTGCAGCGAATACAGCATGACGAAAGGCATCGTTGCAAACAGGATCAGCGTCAATGGCACATTGACCAGCAACAGGATGAAGAATGCGCCGAAGAACTTGAGGGTTGCAATCAGAATATCTTCGGGGCCATGATGATAGAACTCGCCCAGCTCTTCCAGGTCATTGGTCAGGCGCGTCATGAGCTGGCCGGTCTTGTGATCGTCGTAGAAGCTGAACGACAACTTTTGATAATGCGTGAACAATTCGTTGCGCATGTCGCTCTCCATCAGCGTGCCCATCATGTGCCCGCGATAGTCAACGAATGTGTTGCACAGCATGTGAATGAGGATGAGCGCGAGCATGAGCGCGCCCATCCCGAAGATATGCGGCAGCGGATCGCTCACGCCGGCCTGCAGCACGTCTACAGTGATGTAGCGCACGCATAGCGGCAGCGCCAGCACGATGGCCGAGACGATGAATGCGCAGGCCAGGTCAGCTATCAGCAGGCCGCGATAGGGCCGGTAATACGAGAAAAATTTTCGCAGCCGAGAGTGGGATGAAATGTGCATCACAGGATTTGGGTTGGGGCAAGCTCACCGCTCTGTTCGGGATGTCCTGGGCTTATCAAGGCCGGCCTCTTGGATGGTCTACATCAGCCATCGCAATCGACAAAGGCGCGTGTGTAATGCGCCTTGCCCTGCACGCTGGCAAGCGCGCCGGCGCGCAGCGGCAGCGCCATGAAGTGATCGCCGGCGTCGTAGTCGCTGCTGATGCCAAAGCTGCTTGCCGGCTGGAAGCCGAAGCGCGGGTAGTACTCGATATGGCCGAGCAGAAACACCGCGTCGTAGCCCAGCACCGTGCATTGCTGCAGGCTCTCGCGCATCAGCGCGCTGCCGATGCCCTGGCGCTGGTATGCCGGCAACACACTGAGCGGGCCGAGACCAAGCGCCTTGAACGCCGCCGGCGCGCCCTCTATCGTCATCGGCGAATAAGCCACATGTCCGACGATCTCGCCATCGACTTCCGCGACGAGCGAGAGCGTCAGTTCGCATCGCTCGCGCAGCAGCTCGACCAGTTTCACTTCGGCGGCGCGGTGGTTGAAGGCTTCATGCGTGACGTGCCGGATGCCGGCGATATCGCTTGCGGTTTCGAGTCGGATATTCATGCCCTAAAAAACTCGCAGAATGCCGATGCTGCAAGAAGTTGCTGGGGTGTGCAACACAGTTGAATGCGTCCAGGATGTCTTGAGGCGGACAATGCATCATGTTGCCTCATGCCTTTGACGTTGCTGGTTCAGCGGCATTTACATCCAGTGCAGGTTTGCGCAACGTCCGTGCGATCAGCGCCAACGCCGGCGTGAGCAGGATGCCGGCGAGTGCGATGGCGGCGCGAATGCCGAAGGCGTTGCCAACCCAGCCGATGCCCGGGCCGCCGGCGATTTGTCCCAGCGCGTTGGCCTGCCCATTCATGCTCAACACGGTGGCGCGCACGCGCGAATCCACGTTCTGGTTCATCCACGTCGCTGCAATCGGCCGCAGCAGCGAGTAGGCCATGCTGCGCACCAATTCCATGCCGAAGGCGACGAGGAAGTGGCCGGCGAGCGCGAAGCCCAGCGTGGCAACAATGATGACCGCGTTGAAGACGAACATCGCCTTCGCCACCTTTGCGTGGTCGGTGAAGTTCACGCGCTGGCGCGCCACCTCCAGCAGCGTGACGCCGACGATGGCCGAGATCGTGCTGAACAGGCCAAACCACGCGATGGGGTCGAGCAGGCCGACGATGGGCAGGTGCATCGCCGGCAATTGCAACGTAGTGAGGTATTGCGCTTCGGACAGGCGGTCGAAGCCTTCGCTTGACGTGCCGATGAACAGCTCCATCAGCACGAGCAGGAGCAACACCGGCGTGGTGCGGATGGCGATGGCGCCGGCCTTGAGCGTGCCGAACATCGATTGGCCGATTGACTTCTCGTCGCGTGATGCCGGTTTGAAGTTCGTTTCAGGCATGACGAAAATGCATGCCGCTGCCAGTCCGATCCACAGCACCGCGCCAATCAAGATTGGCACAGCGTAGCCGAAGGCGCTGGCCAGCAGCACGCTCGTCCACACGCCGATCAGATTGAAGATCGAGAACACCTGCCCGCCACGCATGAACAGCCCGCCCACGTTGTCTGCGCCAACCTCGTCAGTGATCCATGCATCTTCTGCGCCACTCACAAAGGTCTCGCCGATGCCACGAATGACCTCCGCGAGGATGATGGCGATGAAGAAGGGCGCGAGGCCGGTGATGACATAGCACGCGCCGATGAGAAAGCCACCGATCAGCACGGATCCCTTGCGGCTCCAGGTGTCGGCCACCACGCCGGTCGGCACCTCGAAGATGAAGCACGTCAGTTCGATGGCCGTGCCGACCAGCACCAGTTGCAGCGGAGTCATGCCAACCACGCGGATGTAATACGCCGACAGACCGATGAAGATCATGCCGGCGCCGAAGGCCCCGACACTGGCGCGGAGCAGGTAGACGCCGGCGGCGCTCATTTGTCTGTGTCTCATTGCGTCCACCTCCCGCGCTGGATTTCCTTCGTCTCGGAAGGCTCCACGCCCAGCACCTGTTTCCACAGGTCGCGCGCCAGCAGCCAATGCCGCGCCTCGATGCCGTACTGGCCGAAGTATTCGCACACGCGCTCCACGTCGCGCGCAAAGATGCGATAGGCATGCGGGTTTTTGTAGGGGTTTACCGCCTGCGGGAAGTCGATGATGCGGATGTCGCCCTGCCAGTACAGGATGTTGTAGGCCGACAGATCGCCATGCAC
>JBDHWI010000228.1:0-3852 GCA_039810125.1 Thermoflexales bacterium
TGGAGACGCTGCGCGAGTTTGCAGCCGATCGTCTGGAGGAGAGCGGCGAGGCGGAGTCAATTCGCCAACGCCATGCGGAGTTCTTCGTTGCGCTCGCCGAGCGCGTCCAACCGGAAATGAATGGCGCTGAAAGGAGAGTTTGGTTTACGCGCTTCGATGCTGAAACGGACAACTTTCGTGCTGTGTTGGGCTGGGCGCTGGCGATGGGAAGCGCTGAACTTGGATTGAGACTCACCGGCGCGTTGGGCGAGTACTGGTATTGGTGGTCACAGACTTGGAACGAAAGTTGGTCGTGGATATCACAATTCCTGGCGCTCCCAACGGCTCGCCATTTCCCACACGCACGCGCAACCACACTCAGGGTCGCCATCATGTTGTTGGGCTACATTGGGGACATTGCGGAGGCAGATCGCCTAGCCAACGAGAGTCTGGCGATGTTCCGCGAATTGGGTGACAAAGCTAGCATGGCGTGGGTTCTCGCGGATATGGGCTGCCATGCTTGGGGCAGAGCAGACTACACTGAGGCCGTGAGGCTTTGTGAGCAGAGCGTCGCACTGTTCCGTGAGATTAACGATCCACGCGGCATGTGCTGGGCGTTGATGTGGCTCGCGTATGTCGCCTGCGACCACGGAGAAGCAGAGGAGGCACTTAGACTGTTCAATGCGTCTCTGACTGCAGTAAATCAGACTGGGGATGGTGTGGATGCAATTGCATGCTCTGCCGATCTAGGTTTGGGCTACCTCGCTTACCATGTTGGCGATTACGAGCGCGCCAACGCATTGCAACGACGGACGATGGCGCTATATCAGCAAGGCGTTGATCCGGATGCCGCAAACTATGCGCTTTTATATTTGGGACGTATCGCGCTGGCTCAAGGTGACATCGAACACGCCGCAGCACAACTGGAGGCGAGCGAGGCCTGGTTCAGGCAGGCTCAGCAAATGGCTGGTCTCAGTTGGGTGCTGCATGACTTGGCCTATGCTCGACACCTGCAAGGCGATGACAATGCAGCTAGCGCACTGATGCGAGAAGCGTTCATGCTGCAACAGCAGCAGCGACGCAAGCTACCGGTGATCCAAAGCCTGGAGCGGTGCGCGTGGATCGCTGCAGATTTGCACCAGCCGCAGCGAGCGGCGCGACTGTTTGGCGCGGCCGAGGCGGCGCGCGAGCGCATCGGTGCGCCGCTGCCGCTGGGTGATAAGCCGATGTATGACCGCCACCTCGCGCGGGCGCGCGCTGATCTGGATGGGATAGGGTTTGATGCCGCTTGGGCCGAGGGCCGTGCGATGACGCTCGACGAGGCGGTGGCGTATGCGCTGGCTGAGCATTGATTGCCTGGGGTTTTCTAGATCACCCTGCTCGAATGTGCGACTCACCTCGGAGGAGCGTCGCACGTCCATTTCACTCGTTACTTCGACTAACCCGTCATCACCCGGATGCGCTCGTTCACCAGGCGACGCAGCTCACGCAGACGATCCTCGAACATCGGATCGGCGTCGTCGGCCAGCGCTTCCGCCGGCCAGTCGTGCGAGCCGGCCAATTGCAGCAACACGCCGGCCGCCTGTGTCCGCGTTTCGCGGTTGACGCTGCGGCGCTCCAACAATTCCAGCAACACCCAGGCCGAGGCGAGCAATGTTGTACGCTCGCGCAGCGATTGCCATAGCATGCCGGTGCGGCCAAACTTGCGCTCGTGAATGAGCGAATGGATCTCGCTGACGCTCAAGCTGTCATAGCGCGCGCGCTCCATGCGCGCATCATCTTCAAAGGCCATGTGCAAAGTGTAGCGGGAGATTCGATGATCGGGAGTTTGAACCCGATCGCCTTGTCATCACATCTCCTCAGTTCTGCCCCGGCACCATCACATCGAATTGCGCGCGGCCACGCCACGGGCCAGTCAACTCATCATTCGCACCCTTGCCCCACACGGTCACCTGCACGGTGTAAGGGCCAGTGCTGATGCGAATACCGGTGGACGGCCAGATCACACCCTGCTTCAGCTGAACCGAGTTACAAGGGTCGTTGCCGCCAAAGGCGCAGAACGCCGGCGCGCTCTCTTCCTCGCGATTCACCACATTGCCGTTCACATCCAGAATGACGAACTCGACGCGTCCCACCCCGTCACCATTCACCTTTGCGCCGGCGCGCCTCGCATCCAGGTAAATCATGAACGAGCCGCGTGCCACTTCTGGATATACCAACTGCATGTCAAGGTCGCCTCTTATTCTCAGACGCTTGTATTGGATCGCGCTTTCAACTGGCGCGACCACCTGCGGCGTGAGCACGATGACGGTCACCCTCGGCAAAATGGGCCTGGCAGGCGTTGGCTTTTCAATCTCGCGCGGCAACATTTCCACATTGAAAGCAACCCGTCTGACTTGTGTTGCGCCCTGCGCCTCCTCTGCGCGGATCTCCAGCGTATGCTTGCCCAGAATCAGGGGTGCACCCGCAGGCCACGCCAGCCTGTCGAATCGCATAGATTTGCAGTTCACGCCATCATCAGCATCGCCGAAAGCGCACCACGGCGAATCGCCGTCCACCCGCTCGAACACGCGGTTGCCATTGGGATCAAGCACCGCAAAGATGACGCGCGCAGGGCGGGCGCCGGCGAGGCCGAGCGGCGCAACGTGCAGCAGAACCGGCATCGACGTGCCGCCCTGTGGAACAATGGCGGTCGTCCCCAGCGCCGGCAATTCGCCCCAGGCATAGTTGAGGTCGAATGTGGTCCGGCTGTCTACGGAGCGCTGCTGCGCGTCCATTGCCGTCATCAATAAGGTGTGCCTGCCTGCCAGCGCCGGAGTGCCGTTTGGCCACTGTGCATTGCCCATCGTCAGCACATCACAACCAGTGGACGAATCTCCCAGCGCGCACCACGGCGCAGAGTTGTCCGTGCTCTCAAACACGATCTCTCCGGCGGGATCAGCGACACGAAAACGCACCGTCACCGGCAAAGTTGGTCCGCTGAAAGTGACTGGGCTGAGGTTGAGTGCAATGAGATTGCCGCCGGCTGGCAGGAACGGCGCGCTTAACAGCACCGGCAACTCGTTCCAAGCCAGCGGTGGCACTGTAGGCTGGGCGGTCGGCGGCGCAACTGTCGGCAACACGACGGGCAATGCAGTCGGTGACGCAGTCGGCAATGGCGCTGGTGTAGGCGGCACTGTTGTCGGCGTTAACGCAGGCTCAACGCTCGTTGCAGCAGGTGACGACGTTGCAGCAACCGCCTGAGGGATTGCCGTCGCAGATGGGACAGGCGCTTCAGTAGCCGGCGCAGTTGTCGACACCAACGCAGGCTCAACGCTCGTTGCAGCAGGTGACGACGTTGCAGCAACTGCCGCCTGAGGGATTGCCGTCGCAGACGAGGCAGGCGCTTCGGTGGCCGGCGCAAGCGTCGCCGTTGCCACCACCACGACTGTCTCACGAACCACCTGGGCTTGCTGGCAACCTGCCGATGCCACGATTAGCGCGATGCCGATTACAGCCGGCACAGATCGAATTGTCTTGCGATGAGCGTCCATCGTCCACCTCCTGTGTAGAGCGAGCCTCGATTGGATATCGCAGGACAACAACAACGATGTTTCAGCGCTCCTGCGCAAGCAAAACCAGATAGGGACTGCACAGCATGTCGCGAAGCCGGCCAACATAGATGTCGTCGTTTGCAGCAGGGTCATCGATGCAGGTGTTGTAGTGCATTTCCGCCTTCTGGTAATCAGCTGCGCTGGCCGCCACGTCGCCAAAACCGATCTTGTGCAATCGCGCGCGCTCATGATACGCCACGCCAAGCAACAGATGAAGCTGCGCCCGAAAGCGGGTTTGCTGCGCATCTACCCGCTGCAGTTCCAGTTCGATCAATTGCAC
>JBDHWI010000229.1:0-3812 GCA_039810125.1 Thermoflexales bacterium
GCTTCGGCAGGGCGACCTTCGCGGCGGAAGTAGCTGCCGGGGATGCGGCCGGCGGCATACAGGCGCTCTTCGTATTCCACGCTGAGCGGGAAGAAATCGATGCCGGCGCGCACCTGCTTGGCCATGGTGGCTGTCGCCAGCACCATCGTGTCGCCCATGCGCACGGTGACTGCGCCGCCGGCCAGCCGCGCCAGCCGGCCCGTCTCAATCGTCAGTTCTTTGTCGCCAATCGTCGCGGTGTAGGTGTAGTTCTCCGGAATCGGCGCGACAACGATGCTGGTTGCATCTGTGGTCATATGAGGTTGTCTCCTTGCAGAAAAAGACGACTGACCGCTGACGACGGACGATGAAAGCCCATCGTCACTCGCCTGTCGTCTACACTTGCGGGGGCGGTTAGAGGTTAGAGGCCAAACGCTGAACCAATGCCAAATGCGAAGCTCTGAGTTCTGAGGGGCTGATAGTCACTCAGCATTCAGCACTTCCCACTTGGCACTTTCAGAGGCTGGCCTCTAACATCTACGTCCGCCGCCGTTAACACAAACCTGACAGGTCTTGGAAGACCTGTCAGGTTTTCAATCCATTACTTGCGAAGGCCCAGTTTGCCGAGCAATTCGCGGTAGCCGGCGGGGTTCTTGGCCGCCAGATACTTGAGGTGCGCGCGACGCTTGCCGACCAGCTTGATCAGACCGTGGCGCGTCGCCTGATCGTGCTTGTGCAGCTTCAGATGCTCGTTCAACTGATTGATGCGCTGGGTGAGCAGCGCGATCTGCACTTCCGATGAGCCGGTGTCGCCGGCGTTGACCGCAAACTTTTCAACGATTGCGGCTTTCTCACCTTTGCTGAGAGCCATGTTTTTCTTTTCTCCTGTCTTGAATGTGCGCGGATCTGCATGTCAAAGGGGCAGACGCCCGCGCAGGCTGGAAATAACTTTCCGATTCTACCAGTACGACTCGGCCAAGATGAGAAATCAGAATTGCCATGACTGCAGCGTCATGGGCAAAAAAGGGAGCACTAAAGCAGGCGGCGCCTTGCGCAAACACGACCTGTTTTTGAGCAAGACCAGGCAGTATGGGGAAGGTGACGGGGAGCGCCAAGGAAACGACTTGGGGACCAAGAATCCCGCCATAAACACATTCCGTCGGACGCCCTGTCGATCAACGACCCGCCGGTAAATGCCGGCTCAACTCTTTGATCAAACCGGTCATCTCAGATGGGATGCTGCCGTCGAACACTTCGGTCGTGACGACGCGCCGGCCCACGCGCGCCACAATCTCGTAGGCATAGGCGTCAGGGTTTTGTTGCCCAAGCGACTTCGGCGTCGCTGCGTTCATGCTCTTTGCGACGGTGTGCTTTAACGACGAAAGCTGCGTTTTGCTCAGCCGCGCCGGCGGGCGCAAGTTGCGACTGCGCGTGTTGCCTTGCGCGCTCACGCGCCCATCGCGATGCACGACGACGGTGCGCGAGGTGAAGCGCAGACCGCCGCTTTTGCGCATCGCCACCAACGCACCCTTCGGCAATATCAATGGCGCATCGTTCGGCGCGCTCAGGCTTGTGTCTGCCGGCGCGCCGCTCAACGAACCCAGCACGGCCTTGTCGTTCTCGCCGGCGGGTCGGTCTGCCGACTCTTCTTCAATAATCCGCTTGCCGATTGTATTCATGAAACCCCTTGTTTCTCCCCGCGTCCTTCACCGTATGCGTCATATCGGGCGCTAATCCAGTTTGATCGATTGAATGACGCGCTCGATGCGGGGCCGATTGAGATCGGCTTCATTCTCTGGCACGGCGAAGGTGAGGTAGTAAGTGTTGCCTTTGCCGATCACGATGTATTCCTGCGCCACCACCACCACCGGCAGCGATGCGCGGCGCGGCTGGTCGATGGGTTGCGCGGTATAGGCGTAGTCGTAGCGCATGGCTTTCTGTCCACCCACCGTCGTTTCGCTGTTGGAAAGGAAGTGATAGCCGGTCAGCGATGCGCGATCCTGCACGCGCCGGTCAAGCAACTCCTGCAACGTCGGCGGCGCAGCCGGGTCCAGTTCACGCGACTCAACCGTGAGCGATGTCTTGAAGGCCGATCTGGCCACCGGGTCTTCGACTTTCATCAGCGGCGCATCGAGCAGTGATTCGGTGGTGACCCAGCCGGCGGGGTAGCTGATGCTGAACGGCACGTTCTGCGCCGCAAATGTTTTTGTGCGCGCCTCGGCCCAGTTCATGATGAGCAGGCCGATCAGCAGGCATGCGCCGGCGACGATGGCGACGCCGACATCCTTGCGCAGAAAGCGCATGGGATACGCTTTGGCAATTTCATCCAGGACTGGCGGTGTTGAAGTTGCTTGGGTCATATTGCTCCTGCCGCTATAGGCTGGCGTGGGTGCGCCGCAAGGTCACTTCGGTCGCGCGCCGCATCAACAGCGCCAGCGCGATGAACGTGCCGAGCGCCACCAGCAGGCCGAACAACAGCGAACGCCATACTTCCACACCCAGACCGGCGTCGGCCACTTCGCCAATCAACCAACTGAACAGGCCATTCAGCAGCACCGAGAGCGCAAAGCCGGCCGGCACCCACCACACTTTTTTGTGCGTGAACTTCGCCTCAGCCATGAACCAGCCCATCAGCCCGCCAAATGACGCCTGCGCCAGCGCCGTGGTCACCGTGCGCACCACGCCAGGCGCAAGCTCCACCCCGCCGTTGTCGATGACATAGCGCAGATTGAGCATGGTGGCGACACCGAGGCCGGCGACCGTGCCATACACGATGCCATCCATGCGCTCATCAAACTCATCGCTCTGATACACCATGCGAATGGCCACGTAGACGATGGCTTGATAGATGGCTGCGCTGATGAAGATCGATGCGCCGAGCGACGTCCACGTATTCGTGGCTGCCCACTCCGGCACGCGGAACCAGTCGTGGATCACGCGACGCGCCAGCACGTCGGTCAGCAGCAGCGCCGTCATGAACACCAGCCCCAGCTTGTGCTTTGGCTCTGGTTCAAGGCGGTCCTGGCGATAGAAGTAAATCAGCCACAGTGCTGAGGGCACGATGGCGAGGAACAAGCCGAGCAGGATGAGCGGCGCCATGCCAAGCGGGGGCAGGAATCTTGCGATCATCGCCACGACCCCGCTGAAGAGCGCCATCACAACCAGCTGAATGACCGTCGCCCGCCAGAAGCCGGCGTGGGGTTTGTTCACCTGCGCATAGTGCCGCGCACAATACACGCGCCCGCCCAGCGTGTTGTAAGGCGGCTCAACGGCGTCACCACAAATGCAGCATTCTCGTTTTGCTTCTGCCATAGTTATCGACTTTTTCGCATCGTCGCATCGATGGGGAATGGGTTGGTTGCGTTGCCTGGCAGCTTGATGCCGTCGTCGGCCACGATGGGGCGATAGCCGCGCGCGATGATGATGACGCTGTAGGCTTGCCCGCGCTTGACCGATTGGTCGACGCGGTAGAAGCCAGACTGGTCGGTCACGCCTTGTGCAGCCACCTCGTCGGCAGTCACGTTGTCATCAGAGGCGGCATCACGCGCGCGCATGCCGGCCTTCAACACGAACACCTGTGCGCCATACACACCGCGTCCGGTGTCGGCGTCAGTCACTTTGCCCTGCACGAAGACCAGATCGGCGGAAGACGTTTGCGGGGCGGCCGGCCCGCTGCCAGTGGTGCAGGCGATCAACTGCACGTCATCGACAAAGAAGCTGCTGATGTTGCCGCGCTGGTTCTCCGAGGCAAACGCGAGGCGGATGCTCTTGCCGGCAAGCTCGCTCACATCGAAGCGCATCTGCTTCCATGTATCGTCACCCTCAGTGGAATC
>JBDHWI010000230.1:0-3794 GCA_039810125.1 Thermoflexales bacterium
CGGCGCAGATGCGGCCGGCGCGGTGGCGCGGCGCACCGGCAACAATCGCATCGTCGACAATCACATCCATGCCGGCGGGCGGGTGTTCCACAGCGCCATCGGCGTGCTGTCGCGGCATGCTTTTGGCAACGTGATCGCGCACAACCACATCCACGACTTTTTCTACAGCGGCATTTCCTGTGGCTGGGTGTGGGGCTACGCCGAGAGTGTGTCCAGAAACAATCGCATCGAAAAGAACCACATCCACGATCTGGGACATGGCTGGCTGAGTGATATGGGCGGCATCTACATGCTCGGCACGCAGCCGGACACGATCGTGCGCGGCAACCTGATCCACGACATCGAGAAGGCCAACTACGGCGGTTGGGGTTTGTATACCGACGAGGGCAGTTCGTGCATCGTGCTGGAGAACAACGTGGTCTACAACACCAACAGCCAGCTCTTCCACCAGCATTACGGCCACGAGAACATCGTGCGTAACAACATCCTGGCTTTCGGCGATGAGGCCGGCGTCGCCATCAGCCGCGTCGATGCGCGCCAGGCGCTGACGTTTGAGCGCAACATCCTCATCACGCGCGACGCGCCGATTTTCGCCGGCGGCTATGGCAACGACTTCAGCACACCGTGCCTGATCAGCGACCTGAATGTGTTTTGGAGCGTGAGTGAAGCGCCGCTGCGCGTGGGCCGGCGTTCACAAGGTGGCAGAGCCGTTCAGCAGGCGCTGTCATTCGATGAATGGCGCGCGTTGGGTCACGACACACACTCGGTTGTGGCTGACCCCAGGCTCGCATCCATGGATGTCACCCACTTCGACTGGATGCTTGCGGACGACTCGCCGGCGCTCGCGCTCGGCTTTCGCCCGATCGACCTGCGCGACGTCGGGCCAAGGCGTTGAACTGGCTGGCCTTTTGCTCTCGCCAAGCGCCGTTTATTACAATCGCCGCATGCAACTTCTCTTCATTCGGCATGGACAATCGATCAACAACGCGCTGTGGGATGCCACCGGCGCAAGCGAGGGACGCAGCGAGGACCCTGAACTCACAGACGCCGGCAAGCGACAAGCAGCGCTGTTGGCGCAATATCTTGCGCAGGGCGGCAACCGCTTCGGCATCACGCACCTCTACACCAGCCTGATGCTGCGCGCCGTGGAGACCGCAATGCCGGTTGGGCGCGCGCTGAACGTGCCGGTGCGGGCATGGGAAGACATGCATGAGACCGGCGGCATCTACCTCGACAACGACGAGGGTGAACCGATTGGGTTGCCGGGTCGCACGCGCGCGCAATTCATGGAAAGTTTCCCCGATCTGGCACTGCCGGATGGTTTGTATGAAAAAGGCTGGTGGAATCGCCCTTTTGAATCGCACGAGGCAGCGCCCATTCGCGCAAGGCGCTTTGCCGATGATCTACTTGCAAAGCACGGCGGCGCCGAGGATGTTGTGGCCGTTGTCAGCCATGGCAACTTCTATCGCCACTTCATGTCAGCGCTCTTGAAACTGCCAGACCCACAAGCCATCTGGTTTGGCATGAACAACACGGGCATCTCACAGATCGACTTTCCCACCCAGCTTCACGACATGGTGTTCGTGCAATACCAAAATCGCGTCGGGCATTTGCCGCCGGCGCTGATCACTTGAGCGGCCTCGCAGGTTTCAGGAATCTGCGAGGCCGCTACCGATTCGCAAATTGCACGGTCACATTGCGAAAGCCGGCCTTGCGCAGAAACTCCATCACCTGCAGGCGCGCCTGCGATTCGGCAATGCGGCGCATCTGGATGTTGCGGCTCGCCTCATCGCGCAGTTTGCGCCGCGCCTCGTCCATCGCTTCCAATTCCAATCCCTGATATTCCGAGAACAGCCAGCTCTTCTGGCTGTCGAAGATGCGCGACTGCTCCGGCAACAGTTCCACCGCGAGCAACTCGATCGCCGGCAGCGTCACCGTGATTGCATCGCCGCTCATCTGCACGTCGGCCGGCAGAATCTTGTCGAGGTCGATGCCCATCAGCACCCGGCCGGCGGCCAGCAGCACGATGCGATCCTTGCCCAGCAGCACGCCGCCCACGCCCGGACGATTGCGCTCGCGCTCGACCACGGTTTGGGCGGTGTATTCGATGCTGGCAAGTTTGCCGAGTTCGCTCCATTTCGGCGGCGGCACCGGCGTAGGCGTAGGTGTCATGGTGGGCATGGGCAAGGGTGTCGCAGTGGGGAATGGCGTGTAGGTCGCCCATGGCGTGTAAGTGGGTTGCGCGGTGAGCGTGGCAGCAGGGATGCTCACCTCCTGCGTGATGACGATGGGCGCGCCAGTGGGGGCAGTTGTGGCCGCCGGCGGCGCGTTCTGGCTGATGGATGACGCGAGGATGAGCGACGCCGCGAGGATGGCGACGCCGGCGATCGCTGCAGCGACAATCCACAGCAGCGGGTTGTTCAGCACCGGTGGCCGGCCATTGGGTGTATTCACGTCGCACGCCTCATCACGCATCAAACCGCTTCAACAGCTTGCGGCAGCGCGCCTTCACAGCGGGGCTGCCCTGTGTTGAATGGGTGAGGATGATAGCAACGACCTGTGGTTTCAGCGCGGCGTCTTGCTCGCACAGGTCGGCCACGGCCTGCAAGGCAAATGCCTGCACGATGCGGCTCTTGTCTTGCAGAAAGTCCATCAACACGCGCAAGGCCTGCTCGCGCTCGCGCTTCGTCAGCCGCAAGCGCGGCAGCATTTGCGCCACATGCCAGCGCACCTCCTGCTGCTCGCTCTGGCTGATGGTATTGAGCAAGACGCGCTTGTGCCGTTGCAGCCAATCAGGGTGATCGGCAGTCAACTTCTCTGCGGCATCGGCGCATCGCATGCGCACGAGTGGATCATCATGCATCATGCCGGCGATGAGCTGATCGAACAGCGCCGGCTGCACACGCACCTGCTCGATCACTTCCTCTACACCGCGCACCATGCGCCGGTCGCCGCCAGAAAGGATGTCGAGCAGGTTCATATGCGCTTGACACTGAAACGGTTGCGATCTCGCTGCAAATGCATTCGCATTCTTCGGCTTTGCGACACGAAGCCGCGCTACGTCCAGAGCGCCTGGCCGTGAATTTACTCTTTCACCAGGTGCTGGTCTTCGGGACGGATGATCGCCGGCGCAGTTGGGTCGAAGCACAGGAACTCAAAGTAGCGCAGCGGCGCGTCACCGGCGTTGGTCAGGCGGTGATTGTGCTGTGCCATCACGTGCTCATAGTCATTGGCGTGCAGCGTGCCGGCCATGCGCTCGATCTCCATCCTGGCAACGCCTTCAAGGATGTAGAACATCTTCTCTTTGATCTGCTCGCGCATCCAGCCAGTGCTTTCGCCGGCTTGCAGTATTTTCACCTGCGTGGTGATGCGCTCATCGCTCGGCATCTCGCGCAACGAGTCTTCGGTGAAGGCGCTCTTCATCGGCGCGTGGCCTTCGAATGCGCCGGGCTTGAAGTCCTTGTAGCGCCAGCGCGCATACTTGTGATTCGGCACCACCAGCACATAGAGGCACACGGTTTCATCGCCGACCAGCCAGTAGTTGTGATAGCGGTCTGGCGGCATGAACAGCAATTCGCCCGGGCCAACGCGCTGCTTGCTCTCGCCGACCTGGATGTCCATCTGGCCGGCGGCGATATAGATGATCTCGCTGGCATCGTCGTGCGAATGCGGCAGCGGGCCGAGCGGGTCGTTGATGAACCAGTGCGCGTCGGGCGTCCACACCAGCGCGCGGCTGCGAATGCGCTCAGTCCAGATCAGCGGCTGCTTCATCCACTCTTTGTAATCGGGTTTGA
>JBDHWI010000231.1:0-3714 GCA_039810125.1 Thermoflexales bacterium
AAGGGCGCGTGGCTCTCGGAAGGGGTCGGGGGTCAGGGATCGAGGGCCAACGGTCAGAAGATGACATTTCAGTGCAAGACCGTCCCGCACATCACGCTCAAGAGCATCGCCCGCAACACCGCGCTCGATCCGATCTTCGCCAAGCATGAGCCGATCCTGCAAGCCAGGCTGGCCGAACTGAACGCGGCGCTGAAGCTGGTCACGCCAGAGATTCGCACCGCCTTGCACACCAAGCTGGCGGACAAGCAAAAACGCGAGGGCAAGAAGGCCATCACCGACGCCGACCGCAGGCGCTGGGACTTGCCGAAGGATGAGTGGAAGGAATGGCAGGCGCCGTATGACACCGACCCCGACTGGCCGCCGGCGTTGCAGGAAGCGCTGAGCGCGTATCGCGCGGCGTGGCGGGCCAAGATGGACGAGGTCAACGCCTGCATCAGCGCCAGCGCCGAGAGCGAAGAGCTGGTGGACAAGCCGGAAGAGGTGAAGGGCGTGGTGCGCGTGAGCGGCACGTTCACTGTCGAGAGCGTGATCGCGTTGGAAGAGGGGCCGGATGCGGCGGTCGCGCCCATCGGCGGCGCACCCGGCGAGATGGAAACCTTCGACGGCGACGCCGCCGTGCAAAACGCGAATGCCCATCTGGACAAGGTCATCCGATTGCTGCGCGCCAGCGGCGTGGACTTCCGCAACAACACCAACGTCGCGTTCACCGCGCTCGAACCGCTGCAAGGCGTCGAGTTCCTGCACGCGCAGGGCGCGTGGCTCGACGGCGACGGCAAGGAGCGCCGGGTGGCCGTCTCGATCGGGCCGGAGGTGGGCAATCTCAGCCGGCATCAGACCAAGGCCGCCATCCGCGCGGCGCTGCGCGCGCGCTACGACGACCTGGTGTTTGCGGCGTTCGGCTTCGACGCGCCGGCGCAGGACGACATCGAAGAACAGAACAGCGACGACATGCGCATCCACATGGCGCTGATCCGGCCGGACGTGGCGATGGAGAACCTGCTCAAGACGCAGCCGGGCAGCCAGATCTTCACCGTGTTCAGCGCGCCGAGGGCCTCGCTCAGCAAAGCCAAAGACGGCAGCGTCACCGTGACGATGGAAGGCATGGACGTGTATGACCCGGTCACCAACACGCTGCACCCAACCGGCGCGGGTGGCGTGGCTGCCTGGTTCGTGGATGGCGACTACGACGGGCGCACCTTCTGCATCACCCAGGCCTTCTTCCCCGACAAGACCAAATGGGACAAGCTGGCGCGGGCGCTGGGCAACGTTGGCGTGATCGACGAGAGCGCGTTTGAGGCGCTCAGCGGGACCACCAGCCTGCCCATCGCGCGGCCATCGGACAAGCCGGCGGGTCACGGCTGGCGCATCGCGGTGAAGGTGATCGATCCGCGCGGCAACGAAGGCATGCGCGTGCTGATGGTGGAAGGGTAGACGCAACGTCATGCCCGCGCAGGCGGGCATCCAGTCTTTCGCCGAGTCTGGATTCCCGCTCCCCGCCTGCGCGAGGACAAGCTTTGCGGGAATGACAGATGGACACCTATGACCATATGACACAAGAGCTATGAGCGACGAGATTCTCATCCGCCCGCCCGACCAGCCCATCATCTGCTCGCCGTTCGCCGAGCCGCAGGCGCATTGGGTGTGGGATCGCGCGACCGGCATCCCGCGCCAGGCCGAAGGGCGCCGGCCGGCCAGCTATTTCTACAAGACCGAGTCGGCGCGGGCGAGCGGGCGGTATCAGCAATCCATTTTCGAGCAGGAGCAGAGCGACCCGTTGCAACTGGTCAACGCGCTGCGCGAAGACGTGAGACGCTGGCGCGAGAGCGAGTGGGAGCACGCCAGCCAGGTGACCAGGCAATTGCTGCGGCATTGGCGGCGCGACGATCGCTTTCGCCGGCTGTTCTTCTGCCAGCTCGAAGCGGTCGAGACGGTCATCTACATCCGCGAAGTGCTGGCGCAGGGCAAGACGCGGCGCGGCAAAGCCGCCTTGTCGCAGGCCGACTACCAGGCGCTGGCGCGCGGCGAGAACCCGCGCCCGGAAGAATGGACGCCCGAAGCCGCGCAGCATCCCAAGCTGGCCGACATCCCGGCTTCTACCCAGACCTCGGAGGTCTTGCGGCCGCTCACGCGCTACGCCTGCAAGATGGCGACCGGCAGCGGCAAGACGGTGGTGATGGCGATGCTGATCGCCTGGGCGCAGTGCAATCGCGGGCGCGTGCCGGGCAACACGGCCTACCCGCGCAACGCGCTGGTCGTGTGCCCCAACCTGACCATCAAGGAGCGGTTGCAGGTGTTGCGGCCCGACCACCCCGACAACTACTACGACGCCTTCGATCTGATCCCTAGCGGCTTGCGGGCGGAGTTGAACAAGGGCAAGGTGCTGGTGACCAACTGGCACGCCTTCAACCCAGAGAGCGAGCACAGCGAGGGCGGCAAGAGCTACGTCGTGGTGAACAAGGGCGAAGAGAGCGCCGAGGCGTTCGCCCGCAACCGCCTGCGCGATCTGTATGACGGCGAGCCGGTGATGGTGCTGAACGACGAAGGCCATCACGCCTATCGCCCGCGCCCGTTGAGCGAAGACGAGGCGCGCACCCTGAGCGCCGAAGACAAAGCCGAGCGCGAAGAGGCGACGGTGTGGGTGAGCGGGCTGGACAGGATCAACAGCGCGTGCGGCGTGACGTTTTGCGTGGACTTGAGCGCGACGCCGTTCTACATCGCCGGCAGCGGCTACCCCGAAGGCTCGCCGTTCCCGTGGATCGTGAGCGACTTCGCGCTGGTGGACGCGATCGAGAGCGGCATCACCAAGATTCCGCGTTTGCCCAGCAGCGACAACACTGGCCGGCCCGACCCGCAGTTCTTCCGGCTGTGGGATGAGATTCGCAAAGACCTGAAATCCGGCGAGAAGCAGAGCGGCGGCAAGCCCAAGCCCGAAGTGGTGTATCGCAAGGCCGGCGCGGCCTTGACCACGCTGGCCAGCCAGTGGCAGCAGCGCTACGAGCAGATTCAAAACGCCGCGCCCGGCCAGTCGCGCACGCCGCCGGTGATGATCATCGTGTGCGACAACACCCAGATCGCCGACGTCTTCCACAAGAAAATCTCCGGCGAGCAAGAGGTCGATGCCGAGGTCGAGGCCGAAACGAGCGCCGACGACGAGGCGGATGAGGACGAAAACGAGGAGACGGCTGCGCGCGCGCCTCGCAAGAAGCGCGACAAAAAGACCAAAGCCTATGGCAGCGGCGACCTCTTCCCGGAGTTGCTCTCGAACGGGCCGGGTCGCGAGGTGACGCTGCGCATTGACAGCCGGCTGCTGGCCGAAGCCGAGAGCGAGCGCCCCGACGCCTCGCGCAAGGAAGCTGCCGAGGACTTGCGCAGAGTGGTGTCCACGGTCGGCAAGCCAGGCGAGCCGGGCGAGAACGTGCGCTGCGTGGTGTCGGTCAACATGTTGAGCGAGGGTTGGGATGCCAACAACGTGACCCACATCCTCGGCTTGCGCGCCTTCGGCAGCCAACTGCTGTGTGAGCAGGTGGTGGGCCGCGGCCTGCGCCGCATGGATTACACAGTGGACCCGCAGACCGGTCTGCTCGCGCCCGAATACGTGGACGTGTTCGGCGTGCCGTTCTCGCTGATTCCGTTCAAGGGGCGCGAGATGGGCAAACCCGCGCCAGAGGACGCGCCGCCCAACGAAGTGATGGCGCTGCCGGATCGCGCCGCGTA
>JBDHWI010000232.1:0-3704 GCA_039810125.1 Thermoflexales bacterium
AGCGATTTTGAGCGCAGCATCAGCTTGTCGAGCAGATCGAACACGACCGTCGTGTCCACGCCGACCCAGTACGCCACCCGCGTGAGCAACTGCTGCTTGTGCGCCTTGATGAAGTGCTCGGCGCGCATGAATTTGCTGAACAGTTCGCGCCGATTCAGCCGCGCCGGCTGCCCGCGGAACAGATCCTTCAGGTCGGGATCGACATAGCCGGTGGCTTTGTGATAGTAGCGGTTCGGTTTGGCCTTCAGGAACTGCGCCACTGTCAGCTTTACGTCTTCGTACGGCTCCATCTTCCAACTTTCGTTGACCGTCACCAGCGGCGGCGCGCAACCAATTTCCTTTACGATGCGGTCGGCGTAGCGCAGCTTGCGCAGCGCCAGCGGATACATCTGATAGGCGCGTCGCCAGCCCGAGCGCGGTGTCAACCACACGGTGAATGTCTCGGCAAAGTCTTCATCGGGGTGCTTCTGCGCATAGTGATCGCCGTTCGGGTTCACATAGCTGCGGCTCCATGGGTTGTAGTCGTAGTCGTCATCGATGGGATACGTATTGAAGAAGTTGCCATGCACATCGAACAAGGCGCGGAAATCCTTGCGGCGATAGAGCTTGTAGGTGTAGCACAGCGCATGACCGCACTCGTGGCGCAGCAGGTCGAAGATGTCGCCGTCGCTGTAACGCCAGCCGCGAAATTCTTCATTCAGGTCTTTGAGCAGCGGATGAAAATCGTAAAAGCCGAGTGAGATGATCGGCTGGCCGGCGATGCAGCCGTAGCCGGTCGAGATGTAGAAGATGGGATTGAGCTTGCGCAAGCCGGCGCGTCGCAACTCCTCACGCACCACTGGAATAGCCTGAGCGAAGATGGTGTCTTCAAAGCGCAGGTCGAGCTGGTTGATAGGCGTGTTCAACAATTCCAGCTTCTGTGTGTCGGTTTGAAAGAGCAACTCCCGTGAGCGTCGCATGTGGCCTTGGACTCCGCGATGGCGAAAAGTAGAACAAATATTCTGGCAGGCGAGGTCTGCTGCGCACAGTGTAATCGACGTTGGCGCGCTGGATGCTTAGTGTTTTTGCAGGATTTGCCGGCTCAATAGGAGGGCGGAGAGCGCGGCCAGCATAACGTCAAAACCCTGGAAAATACGCCAATTCCCCAGCATCAAAGCCGCGTCACCGCGCAGAGGTTGCAGCATAAAGTCGCCGGCGGCAAACCATAGCGTCGCAGCCGGCAGCACCCATCCGCGCACACCGTGACTGCGTCGCATTGCCGTCCACCCCACTCCAACCAACCCCAGCGCCAGCCAGTCGGCCAGCAGCGCTTGCACGGGCCAGCGCGGGTTATTTGTCAGGGCGGCATCCGGCCAGTCCGCCCGCAGCAGCCACGCCAGCGAGCCGGCGCCGTCGGTCTGCCAGAACACCGCGCGCCCAAATGCGCAGCCATTCGGGATGCAACCGAGTGAGGCAGCGATACCGATGAGCAGGAAAGCGAGGCTGACAAGTAATTGGCGGTTGGCAATTGGCTGTCGTGCTTTAGCCAAAAGCCAATAGCCGATGGCAGCGCCGGCGATGGCCGCGTGCTCTGAGAGGCCGGCGAAAGAGATGATCTCACCGGGATGCTCGCTGAAATAGGGCCAATGCAGGGTGACGAAGCCGGCGCGGCCCACGAGAAGCGCAAATAGCGTGATAACCACGGCATTCATCGGCGCGCGCCAGTCACGCGCCGGCAGCCAGGCGATGATGCATAGCGCCATCGCTACAAGTGCAATCAACAGCGTGTAACTGTTGATGAAGAGGCCGGCGACTGCAACAAATTGTTGAATCATCAATCTTTGTGGATTCTCAGCAAAACACGAACTTGGACTAGAATTTTCTCGCCGCAGCGAGACACGTTCGCCATGCGGTGGCCGAACGGCAAGGGGGTTGCCACGTGCGCATAAACAGGTCGTCACAGGATCCGAGATATCGTGACCCGGGCTGTTACAGCCGAGTCATCAATCGACGTTCCAGCATTGTGTGTGCCGAAGCCGGCTTTGGCAAGGCGCGGCTGATGCAGGAAGCACAAGAGGATATGCGCGCGCAGGGCCTGAGCGTGAAGCTCGCATTGCGCGCCGTTCAAAGCCAGGACGACATCTTTCGTCAAATTCGCTTGGCACTGGGTGAACAGGTGTGGTGCGAAATCGAAGCAGAGCCGGCGCGCATCCACCAGTTCATCAACGAACCCTTTCGCGCAGCGTACATCAAGAGCGCGGTCCATGAGTGGAAAGCGCATGAAAACGAGGACATTGATCAGTCCTTGCGCTTTCTCGCAATGCAACAACCCACCCATGCCGCTGTCATCCGCAAACTCATCGAGGCGCCAGTGGAAGGAGCGCCGGCTTGTACGGTGAATTCACTTATCCAAACGTTTCAGGCGTGCGTGCTCGCGTTGACCGGAGATGCTGCAGCTCATGCGTATCTTTGGCTGCGCGTTGAAGAGCCATTTGAATGGCAAACACATGCACTCACGTTGCGAGCATTGATGAATGGCATGGGGCGCGGTCTCGGCAAAGTGCACCTGAAGTTGTTTGTCACACCGGCCGATTTGCGCCGGCTGAAGGGCGACCCGCACAACCCTGCCATCGACAGCGAAGTGGAGTGCATCGATCTAGAATGGTCGCGCAACGAGCTTGAAGAGATTGCTGATGAAGTGTGTCAGACGCAGGCCAGCACGCACTTTTTGCGGCTGGTGGAACCGCAGCATATGGCCGCGTTGTCCAGCAAGGCCAGCGTGTTGCCGCCCGCACCTGGTGCGTGGATTATGCTGGCCAGACAGGTGTGCGCGCTGCGCCAGAAACACGGCTGCGCCGTGCTGAGCAATGCGTTGTGGCACGAGGCGCTCACGTTGTATTGCCGCGCACACCGGCAACTGCATATCATCGGCAACAGGTTGTTTGCCTTTGGCGAGGAGATCAGGATTGACCGCGTTGGCATGGAGATATTGCAGGTGATCCACGCCTGGCAAAACGACCCACAGAAACGTGACCCGCATCCGCAAGCGCAGCAAATTGCTGACGAGATCAACAAGCGCCGGCCCAAGAACAACCGGCGTCTGGCGAACAGCGGTAGCATTCACGCCAACATCAGCCGGCTGCGCGGACTTGACGCGGTGGAACCGGTATATCACTTCTACAAAAAGGCGCCTGCTACAACCAGAAAAGCGCATCTTGTCCACATCAAAGACGACAAGGACGGTTATTTTCTGGAAAATGTGGATTGGCAAGCCAACACCGGCGCTTTGTAAGGTGGCAGTGGTGGATTGTAAGGATGAGAGGCTTGTCTCGTAGGCGTTGCTGGGCATACCATGCTCCCTGTAGGCATGTGAGGACATGTCGTATGAACTGGGCAACACTGACACACGTCTCCCCTCTCCATGCGCCGGGCAATCCACTGCCCACCCGCGCATTGTTGGTGTGCGCAGATGCTCTGCTCGCATTGTCAAACCTGCCGTTGCCTTAGGGCGGCGCGCCATGCACACCATGAACATCGTTCCTTTGTTGTTTCTGGCTTGCGTGGCGGGTTGCGGCGAATTTCATAGGTCGTTATTGCGCCGGCTTGCCACTGCCGGCGCCCTGTTTAACCTGGTTGCCACGCTGGGCCGAGGTGTGTCTTCCCTGAGGAATCACACCCGCAGCGGGCAACCCATTCAATCATCTTGGATGCGCTGTGCTGCATTT
>JBDHWI010000233.1:0-3693 GCA_039810125.1 Thermoflexales bacterium
GCAACCCAGGGTGCATGCGGCGAGCAGGGCTGCGATGATGACGATGCTGAGCAGCGTCTTCATGTCGCATGCCTTCAGCTTTCACGCTGCGCCCTTTGCGCCTGAAACGCTGCAACTTCGTCCGGTCGCGTGGTATACAGCTTGTGGCGCGCTTCCGGCACTGGCTTGAACATCAGCATCTTCAGGCGGTTGGTGCGCATGAGGAAGTGGCCGGCCTCCAAACTTGCCAGATGGCGCACCTCGTTCGGCTGCAACTTGAACAACTGCGCGATGCCGTCGAGCGACGTCGCCTGCTGGAGAAACAACAAATGCGTGGCGGCCAGGCTGAGCAGCGTCGCCGCGTGACGATTGCTGGCGAAGTCGTCCAAGTGCTGCGTTGCGATGAAGAGCGCGCCGTTCTTTTTGCGGAATCGCCGCGCGCGTTCCGCCAGATCGCGCGCCGTTTCATCATGCTGCAGCAGGTGCCAGGCTTCATCAACCACCTCAATGGTGCGCGACAAACCTTTCAACATCTGATTCCAGGTGAACTGCTGCACCTGCCGGATGCGCCGCGGCTTCATCGCATCAGACACATCCTTCAAACCAACCATGATGAGTGGATTGGTGTAAACATCCACATTGGTGGTGCAGTTGAATGCTTCGGATTCCCCGCCGATGGCCATCGGTTTGATCGCGCTGGCCAAGGTGAGCGCCGCCGGCGAACCAATCCCCAACAGATGCCGATACAGGTCGCTCAAGCGCGGCATGGACTCCGGCGGTTTGCGCAGCGTGTTGTTGTCCTCCTTCACCATATCGCGCTCGGCAAAGCAATCGAAGTAGGCCGTGTCGAGCGCATCCACTTCTTGCGGTGCCATAGGTCGCTCCAGCACGCTGCCCATCCATCCTCGAAAGCTTTGGAACGCGCCGGCCAGCCCCTCTTCGTCGTCAGGGTCTGGGTCGAGCACGTTGATCTTATGCTCGCTTTTGATGCCCATGTCGAGATAACAGCCGCCCAAGTCCTCACACAACCATTTGTATTCCTCTTCGACATCGATCACATGCGCGCGCGCACCAGAAAGCACATATTGTTCGATCAGGTCTTTCATGAAATATGACTTGCCGCCGCCGGGGATGCCAACGATGACGGTGTTGGGGTTTTCGAGTGAAAATGGATCCAGCACGACGGCGGTGCCGGTTGAAGTGTTGAAGCCGTAGAACATGCCATTCGGCATCACGATCTCGTCGGCAACAAACGGGAACATGTTCGCCAGCGTATCGAGCCGGGCATTGCGCTGGTGGTTGCCGAGCGTGTTGAGATTGAGCGGCAACAGGGAGAGCAAGCCTTCGGGTTGTTGCCACAGCGCGCGGTCGATGACGATGCCGGCGTCTTGACATAGCCGCTCCAAATCCGCGCTCCACCGGTCGAGATCGGCTTTGGAGCGCGCGATCAGGCCCAGCGTCGTGGTGAGGTAGTAGAACGGCTCGCCGGCGATCTCGACCCGGCTGCGCTCTTCCATGATCTGCTGGTAGTCGTGATCTTCTGCGGGAGAAGCATCCCGCTTTTGAAAGAAGCGCACGAAGCGCGACGCTTGGATGGCGGTGGCCTGCTGTTCGAGTTGTTTGGCGACCAGTGCCGGCCGGAGCGGCAGCATGAACTGCGAGATGCGCACCTCGCCGGGGAAGTGCAAAAGCGAGCGCCAGTGCGCGTAGCCGACCACGCGGGGCCACTCACGCACATACCACGTTCGCACCCACTCCGCCGGCCCAAATGCACAGCAATCAGGGATGGTGAAGTCCATCGCCGCCGGAGCGAGCACATCGATCAGGTCGTTTTGCTCAGTAACGTTGACCAGAAGATCAGGCGATGACGTTTCTTTTCGTGCTATGTCCAAGATGGACAACTTGCGCATGCTTCAGAGCATATGCGCGTGCATCCATTATTCGCCTGTGAAGTTTATAGGTAGAGACTTGATAGATGACCCAATCATGCTGGCTCAACTAGGGTGTTACTTTAGTCGTGCAGTTAAACTCTTGCTTGCGCCAAACCCATCGCGACTGACTTCTCAGCCCGGATTTCCCGCCACGCCAAGTCCACTTGAGACGGGTGATAAAAATAGCGAAGCTCTTGCACAAGCTCTTCATGCGATGCGCGCCAAGCCTTGAGTTGCATGCGCTCAAGAATTCTTGTGATTTGCCCGCAACGGTTGTGCAGCTCGCGAGTTGCCCTAGCGATCTCATCTTCACTTAGCGGACCTTTCAAGCGCGCGGTCGCCTTGCTTGCCAGCCGCACGTGATACGACGTGGCGAAATACACCGTGCGTACCGGCGCACCACGCTGTTCAACTTCCGAACGCAGGTGCTGTCCACGCAATTCGATCAGGTTTTGCCAGTGAGTGATTTTTTGCACCGCGTCAGCGATCACCGCCGGCCCGCGCTCTTGAACGAGATTCAAAACTTCGGCATCACCACTGACCATCAAGCTCGCCAGCGCATGCGCTGCACCTGGCAAACCGCACAGATCGTCTGGATCGAACTGGAATGCAAAACGAAATTGTTCAGATGACGCGACGCCCTTCTGACAATAATCGGCTAACCCCCTTTCAAGCTGATACAACATGATCTCTGCGCCTAGCTTGTCCTCCAGCCACACGAGCAACTTTCCATAGTAGTTGTCAAGGTTCTGCGGACGCGTGCCGATCACGATCTGAAATTCAAACCGTATCTGTTTCAGCAAGTCTTCGCGATACGTCTCCAGCTTTGCACGAATCTCCTGATCCGACAGCAGTGCATCGTCCACGCTCCCGATACCAACGGCAGCGGCCACGCTCATGTCACGCAGGATCAGCACGTTGTCGCGCGCCTGCACCACCGGCACGCGGTCCTGCGTGCGTGGCAACGGTTTTGCCGGCTGAACAAAGGCGCCGCGCACTTCACGTTCGCCGCGATCAAACAAATGCATCATGCGCTGCATGGCTGTATGGCCTCCTTACATCTATCAGTATTACCAACCCAGCTTCGGCAAAACGCCGGCGCCGGCGGCATACACGAACGCACTTGCCACAATCAGGAGGCCCACGAACAAAGCCAGCACCGCCCCCCAATCCGGCTCAGCCCACACCATTGCGCCGGCACGCGCGGCAGCGGTCACCGGCGCTGGCATAGCCTGTGCAGCAGTGGCATCCTGCCCATCGCGCACATCGGCGGCATCCTCAAACACTGGCATGGTGCGCCGCCCAGTCTGATGCACCGCGCGTTTGGCGCGCAACTGGCCGCGCAGCCAAATCACGGCCATCTCCTCCATGCGGTAACCCTGAACAGGCACCTTGGCGATTGTGAGCAGGGCGACAGCCACCATCAGCGCCAACGTCAGGCGCAATTCCAGCGCCAGCGACGTAGCCATGAAGACCACATACACGGCAAATAGCGCGGCTGCACCAATGAGAATCGCTTCGCGCAGACCGATGCCACGCATCACGTGATAGCCCAGGCGTTGCTTTGCAGCAAAAACGATATTCCGCATCATCGTGTGGTTTCCTCCTCATGATTTGGTTCAAGGTGCCGACCATGCCGGCTGCGAATCCTGGCGCGGTGGTGCGCAATGACGAACCAGCGCCACGGTGGCGGCAACTCAACGCCTTGCGTCTGCGCAATGCGCGCCACTTCAGCGATGAATGTGCCGGTGCCATCAGTCTGTGATGCTGCGGCCAAGGCGCA
>JBDHWI010000234.1:0-3679 GCA_039810125.1 Thermoflexales bacterium
TGGACGAGAACGACAACGACCCGGCGCGCTTCCTGTCGTATCTCATCGCGGCGTTGCAGCGGGTTCAGCCAGGGATTGGGCAGAGCGTGTTGCCCGTCCTTCAGGTCCCGCAACCGCCGCCAATGGAAGCAGTGCTGACTACGCTGCTCAACGACGTCGCGACGATCGCCGCCCCGTTCACGCTCGTCCTCGACGACTATCACGTCATCACCGCCCAGCCAATTGACCATGCGCTGACCTTTTTGCTCGAAAACGCGCCGCCGCAGATGGGCATGGTCATCGCCACGCGCGAAGATCCGAGCCTGGCCTTGCACAAGCTGCGCGCCAGAGACCAATTGACCGAGCTGCGCGCGACCGATCTGCGCTTCACGCACGCCGAAGCCGCACGCTTTCTGACGCAGGCGATGGGACTACACCTCTCAGCGGAAGACATCGCCGCGCTGGAGGCGCGCACCGAGGGTTGGATCGCCGGGCTTCAACTCGCCGCCCTGTCCATGCAGGGCGTGACGGACAAGAGCCAGTTCATCCAAACCTTCGCCGGCAGCCATCGTTTCATCCTCGACTATCTGATCGAGGAAGTGCTGCACAAGCAATCCGCCAGCGCGCAGCATTTTCTGATGCACACGTCCATCCTCAACCGGCTGTGCGGCCCGCTGTGCGACGCGTTGCTGGACGCGCCCGCCGGCGCCGGGCAGAAGATGCTCGAATCGCTCGAACAGGCCAACCTGTTCATCATCCCGCTCGATAGCGAGCGGCGCTGGTATCGCTATCACCACTTGTTTGCCGACCTGTTGCGACAACGGCTCCCGCTCACCATCGCCGCATCGTCGCAGGACGCCGGCAGTCGCATCAACGAATTGCACATTCGCGCCAGCCAGTGGTACGAAGACAACGGCTTTGAGCTTGACGCCTTCCATCATGCCGCCGCCGCAAACGACATCGAGCGCGCCGAGCGTCTGATGGATGGCGGGGGAATTCCCTTGCACCTGCGCGGCGCGGCGATGGCGATCTTGAACTGGCTGGAGTCGTTGCCGGAAGCGACGCTGAACGCCAAGCCGTCGTTGAGGTGGCGGCACGCTGCATTGTTGCTCATCAATGGGCAAACGACGGGCGTGGAGGAGAAGCTGAACGCGGCTGAACAGGCGCTCGAAGGCGCCGAACATGACGACTCCACTCGCAGTTTGATCGGGCGCATCGCCGCCGCCCGGGCGACATTGGCGCTCACCCGCTATCAATTGGATGCCATGCTTGCCCAGTCGCGCCGCGCATTGGAATTCCTGGGCGATGAAGACCCGTCGCGCCGCGCAAATGCGCATTGGGTGATGGGGTATGCCCACTTTCTCCGCAAAGACTATGCCGCCTCTCGTCAGGCCTTCACCGACGCCATCTCGCTGAGTCAGGCATCGGGCGCGGTCTTCTCCGCCATTCTGGCGACCACCGGCCTCGGCAACGTGCAGGAAGCGGAGAACCAGCTCCACCAGGCCGCGGAGACCTACCGGCGCGTCCTGCAATTGACGGGCGATCAGCCGCTTCAGATCATCTACGATGCGCACTTGGGCCTGGCGCGCCTGCATTACGAATGGAACGAACTCGACGCCGCTCAGCAGCACGGAGAACAAAGCCTGCAACTGGCGCGGCAATACGACCGTGTGATTGACCGGTTCATCGTGTGCGAAGTATTCCTCGCCAAAGTGAGCCTCGCGCGCGGGGATGTTGATGGGGCCGCCGCGATGTTGGCCCAAACCCATCACACCGCGCGCCAGAAGAATTTTGTGCTTCGCATTCCCGAGGTGGCTGCCGCGCAGGTGGCCTTGTTACTCCGCCAAGGTCGTCACGCCGAAGCGCTGCAACTTGCGCAGGCGCACGCGCTCCTGTTGAGTGAGGCGCTAGTCTGCATGGCCGAGGGAGACGGCGCCGCTGCGCTGGCGCTGTTGGACGGCATGCGCCGGCAGTCAGAAGCGAGTGGCTGGGCAGATGAGTGGCTCAACGTCACCGCCCTTCAAGCTGTCGCCTTGCAGATGCAGGGCCAAAGGGACGCGGCGCTGGGACTGCTGCGCGCGGCGCTGGCGTCGGCGGAGCCAGAGGGGTTCATCCGCCTGTTCGTTGATAAGGGTCAGCCGATGGCGCAACTACTGACGGAGGCGGCGAAGCAGGGCATCATGCCGGATTACACCAGCAAACTGCTGGCTGCGTTCGACGCTGAACGCCAGACGACCGATGGCACCGCTGCCCAATCTCTCGTTGATCCGCTTAGCCAACGCGAACTGGAAGTGTTGCGGCTGATCGCCCAGGGTCACTCGAACAGCGAAATCGGCGAACGACTCCATCTCGCGCTCGACACGGTCAAGGGACACAACCGTCGAATCTTCGAGAAGCTGGGCGTGCAACGGCGCACCGAAGCCGTGGCGCAGGCGCGCAAGCTGGGCTTGCTGTAGCCCCTCCCCCAACAACACCCCCGACAACACTTTTGTGTCTATGCGGATGGCCGGCGCGCCGGTATCGTCCTCGCACCTTGAACGAGGATTTGCAGTTGCCAGACGCCTGCGTGGATGAATTCAATCCAAACCAGCCGGCGATCTACGAGATCAGGCTGCGCGGCCTGCTGGGCGACCAGTGGGCCGATTGGTTCGCGGGCGCAACCATCGCCCAGCGAGACAACGGTGACACCGTCTTGACATGCTCACTGAGCGATCAGGCCGCGTTGCATGGGCTGCTGAAAAAAGTGCGCGATCTGGGCATGGTCTTGCTCGCGGTCAACTGCATTTCGAGCCAACCAGACAGCGCCTCTGCCGAATGACTTTCAAGCGAGAAGGAAAAAGATGAACGCCAGTAGAACTACCACGAACGAGATGAATACGAGTGTCTTGCAGCCAGCGATGAACATGAAAGCGGTCGTTTACGAACGCTACGGCTCGCCGGACGTGCTTCGGCTCGCCGACGCGCCCAAACCCACACCCAAGGACGGCGAGGTGCTGGTCAAGATACGCGCCGTCGGCCTGAACGCGGCCGACTGGCACTTGATGCGCGCCGACCCATTTCTGGTGCGACTGTCGGAAGGCTTGTTCAGGCCGAAGAACAGCATCCTGGGCGAGGACATCGCCGGCACGGTGGAGGCCGTCGGCCCTGCCGTTACGAAGTTCAAGCCGGGCGATGCCGTGTTCGCTTGCTACAAACGCGGTCTGGCCGAATACGTGTGCGCGCCCGAAAAGAATCTGACGCCAAAGCCCGCCAACCTCAGCTTCGAGGAAGCAGCCGCCGTGCCGATGGCTGCGCTCACCGCGCTGCAAGGGCTGCGCGATCACGGCAAGATCCAAGCCGGGCAGAACGTGCTGATCCATGGCGCGAGCGGCGGCGTGGGCACGTTTGCCATCCAGATCGCCAAGCACTTCGGCGCACAGGTCACGGCGGTGACCAGCGCGTCGAAGGTGGCGCTGGCGCGCGCGCTCGGCGCCGACCACGTGATTGACTACATGCGCGAGGACTTCTCGAAAGGCGGCAAGCAATACGACCTGATCTTCGCCGCCAACGGCAATCGCTCGATGGCGGACTATGAGCGCGCCTTGACGCCGACAGGAACGTTTGTCATGGCCGGCGGCACGAATGCTCAGATGTTTCAGGTGATCTTCTTCGGTCGTTTGAAGACGCGCAAGGGCGGCAAGACGATGAAGATTTTCATGGC
>JBDHWI010000235.1:0-3629 GCA_039810125.1 Thermoflexales bacterium
AGTCGGTCATGGGGTATTGGTCGCTCCCCCTGACACTGGTGTGCCACTGGCTGGTGATGGCGCTGTTCATGGCCTTCAGCGCCGTGTATGACACGCGGCTGGTTCTGGCGCTGGCGCCGAAGGTCGAAGTGCGAACAGTCGTCGGCCAGACAATGCCAATGAAGCCAGCGGGTCGAGCAACATCGGCAGCGATGAGCACGAGTAAGTGAGAATGCTTTCGGCAACGCCATGTCAACTGAGACCAACAAGGCGCTCATCCGGCGCTATTTCGATGAGGTGTGGAACCAAGGCCACCTCGCCGCGATCCACTCTTACTGCGACAAGCGCCTGGCTGATTACAACGACGTGTGGGTGCCGATGTGGCGGACGGCGCTGCCGGATGCGCGGATGTGGGTGGACGCGATGGTCGCCGAGGGCAACCACGTCGCGGTACACATGACGCTGCGCGGCACGCATTTGGGTGAACTCACGGGCGAACTGATCCGCGACTTCACTCCGCCGTTGCCGCCGACGGGCCGGCGCGCCGAGGCTGCTGCGATGGTCGTCTACGAGATCGTAGGCGACAAGATCGTGCGCGTGCCGTATGGGCTGATGGATTGGCTGACGGTGCTGCGCCAACTCAGCGCATCAGCACTCGATAGCGAATGGGAATAGATCAAACGATGTCAAACCGGCTCAAAAACTACACGCGGCGTATCACTTCAGCCCCAGCTCCTTGTGGACAAGCATTCTCGCGTGCGCCGCCACAACAAACACGCGAATGTTCTGGTTTCAACCTCAATATGCATCGCTTGTATCGGCCTGTGTGAACACAAGCTAAAAGGAGTTTCGAAGCAGTTCGTCTCCGGTCTTTCTCTTGCCTGTGCGATCGCTATCGCTATCGCACTGGGCAGCGCCAACGCTGTCGCCGCGAAAGTGTCGGCTGAGCAGCCAAAAGTAACCGTGATCGCTTCCGGGTTGCACGATGTCATGGGTAGCGCGGTGGGTCCTGGTGGGGCGCTCTACGTCGCTGAAAGCGCAACCGGCAAAATCCTGCGCATTGATCCAAAGTCAGGTGCAATCACGCTCTTTGCAAGCGGATTGCCGACTTCGACGCTGGGCCTCGGCGGCGGAACGATGGATGTCGCGTTCGTCGGCAACACCGCCTATGCACTCGCAACGCTGGTCAGCAAGGAATCTGGCGGCGGCGGCAGCAAGGATGGCATCTACCGCATAGATAGCCCGACCAAAGCGACTGTCATCGCCGACCTCGGCGCGTGGTCGGTGGCCAATCCGCCCACCACGACCATCGAGGTGCCTTCGGGGCTGCAGTACGCGTTTGAGCCATTCCAGAACGGCTTCATCGTCACGGATGGACACCACAATCGCGTGCTGCGCGTCACGCGCGACGGGAAGGTTTCTCAAGTGGTCGCGTTCGATAATGTTGTGCCCACGGGAATTACCGCCTCAGGCAACAACGTGTATATCGCAGAGTCCGGCCCCCTACCGCATTCGTCTCAGTTCGGCCAAGTGATCACACTTGAGCCCAAACAGCCGAAAGCGTCTGCCGTCAAGGAGTTGGCGTCCGGTGCGCCGCTCGTTATTGACGTGAAATTCAACAAGGAGAGGGGGCTGTATGCGATTTCGCAGGGTCAGTGGCCTGGCCAGGGCACCGAAGCGGGCACGCCGGCGCAGCCGAAAACAGGCAAGCTCATGCGGGTCAATAAAGACGGTACGTTTAGCGATGTTGTGACGGGTTTGGACAGACCGACCACGTTGCAGTTCATTGGCCCGACGGCGTATGTCACCACGCTGGCAGGGGATGTCCTGAAGATCGAGGGCATCACCGGGCCGGCTTACGGGAAGTAGGACCGAACTGAGATTCTGCGCATTGACGTGAGCCAACCGCTCATGGGCATGTGCTGGTCTATGTGGCTTTGTCTGTCATGCGGCTGGTTGCGAAGTACGTGCCGCGAGCCTAAACTCGCGGCACGTAAAACACATCAATAAGGGGAACGCATGACAGACAAAGTTCGCATCGGCGTCGTCGGCACCAGTTGGTGGGACGACAACTTCCATCTGCCGAGCTTGAAGAGCCATCCGCAGGCGGACGTCGTCGCTATTTGCGGCCGCAACCGCGAGCGCGCTGCCGAGATGGCCGCCAAGTATGCCATCCCGCAAGTCTTTACCGACTACCGCACGATGATCGCGGACGGCGACCTCGACGCCATCGTCATCGCATCGCCGGATGATTTGCATTTCGAGATGGCTATGTCTGCGCTGGATGCGGGGTTGCACCTCGTATGCGAGAAGCCGCTGGCGCTCAACGCCGATCACGCCCGCCAGATGGTTGAGAAGGCCGAGGCCGCCGGCGTCACGCACATGACCTTTTTCACGTGGCGGTGGATGCCCATCGCTCAGCGTGTAAAGGCATTGATTGATGAAGGCTACATCGGGCGGCCCCGCTCGTGCGAGTTTCATTTCCTGTTCAGCGAAGGCCCCGATCACAGCTATCGCTGGCGCGCCGACCCGAAGCGGTGTCACGGCGTGTTGAGCGACGCCGGCTCGCACATGTTCGACATGGCGCGTTGGCTGATCGGCGACATTGCCGCAGTGAGCGCACATCTTTCCACCTTCGGAACCTGGTTGGGGCTCGACGGCCGACCGTTCGATGCCGCCAACGACGACGCCATCGTGCTTGCAAGATTCAAGGATGGCGCGCATGGCACGTTTCACTTGAGCATCGTCGCCAACCAGGGTGAGCGCTCCGTGCAGCAGCGCTACGTGCTCTTTGGCGAGCAGGGCACGCTGGAAGTGGACATGCCGTTTTTCGGTTCTGCGACCGGCGGCGCGATTCTGCGCGGCGTGCGCCAGGGTGAAGAGGCGTTCACCAATCTAGCCATCTCCGACAATCCTGAAGAAGATGCGCTCTACCATCAATTTCTTGCCGCCTACGTCTTTGACTACATCAAGGCGCAGCCGATCGGCGACCGGTTGTTCGTTGACGCTGTGCTGGCCGGGGAGAAGGTGACGCCGAGCCTGTATGACGGTTGGAAGGCACAGCAGGTCGTTGACGCGGCGCTGGAATCGCATGTGCGTGGTCGTTGGGTGACCATCAATTCTGTCAAAGGATTAGGAGAATCGGAGAAGAAGCCATCCACATGAATCGCTGAGGTCGAAATCAACTGGTCGTGCAAACCGTGCCGAAAGCGACTCTCAAAAACAAATATAAACAAGTGTCAGAAGCAGCACTCATCTGCAGAACACGCTGCGCTGATGATGGCCGGAATGCCTACATACAAATGTAGCGGGGTTCTGGCATGGCAGTTGCGCCAATCGACCAACGGTGTGATGACTTCGCCCGCACGATTGCGGCGGAGGCGGACAAGACGCTCAAGTTCGCCGGGCAGAGGTAGATCGCGGCATCAGCGCCTTCGCCATCGCCACCGATCCCCAATGTCGAGTCTCATGGGCAAGATGGCGCTTCGTGTGAGCGCCTAAAATAGCGCCAATATGGCGCACTTCAAAAACTATATCGCCGGCGAGTGGGTTGACTCCAGCGACGGCAAGACCATCGAGAACACCAACCCGGCCACCGGCGAGACCATCGGCCACTTCGCCGCGGCGACAGCCGAGGATACAAAGCGGGC
>JBDHWI010000236.1:0-3607 GCA_039810125.1 Thermoflexales bacterium
GCCTTGGGCGCGCTCAGGCGATCGTCGCCGCCTTGCGGGCGGTCGATACGCGCCGTCTTGCATTCGATGACGAACAGGCGGTTGTGCGCCAGAAAGGCGATGTCGAGCTCGTTGCGGGTGTCGCTGGCCACGTCGATGACCTCCAGATTGGCAGCCTTGTCGCGGATCGCCAGTACGCCGGTGACCTGGTGCACGGCGTCGATGGCGTGCAGCTCCAGCCAACCGCCTTTGACGAAGTCGCGCGCGGCCTCGCTGGCGAAGTGCACACGATCGCCCTTTAGCGTGAGGGCACCGGCCTGCTCGAAGTCGCGCAGCAGCACGTCCAGGCTGCGGCTGTCGAGCTGCCAGGCGGTGAGCGCCACGCTCAGGCTGCGGCGGTTTTCGGCGTCTTGCGCCAGGGCGTTGAGGGTGGTGATGGCGTCTTCCAGGCTGCCTACCTGAGTGACCAGGTTTTGCGTGAGCGTCTTTTGCGCTGCGCTGGCCTGGGGGCGCTGGGGTTTGTCCGCCAACATGAAGCCGTAGCTGCGCAGGTAGTGGCGCAGGCGCAGTTGCTCTTGCAGCTTTTGCGGCGGGCGCTCGTCCTGGCTGAACCATATGGCTTGGTCAGTGTCGGCATCGACGTAGAACATGGCCCAACCCAGGGCTTCGGCGGCAAGTTGTGCGGCCACCGACATGAGCTTGGTGCCGCCGGTGATGTTCAGCGTGACGTTGTCGCCGCGCAGGCGCTCGTCCAGATCGCCGAGCTGGTTGGCGATTTGGCGATAGTCGTGTTCGTTGTGCAGTTGCAGTTGCTCGATCTTGATGCCGCTTTCTTTCAGCACCGCCTCCAGATGCGCAGCCTGCTGCTGCATCTTGCGCGTGACAACGAGAATGATTTTTTGCGGTTTGAGCGCCGCATCGAGCGCGGGCAGCAGGTTGGCGGCCGCTTGTTGAGAGACCAGGCAGATGTGGGTGTTCATGGGTGCTTTGTTGGATGAGGGCAGATGGTGTAGCGCCGCAGCGTAGCACCCAGTGCTTGCAGCTCATCAGCGCTCAGCTCCTGCCCGCGCGTTTGTGCGGGCATGTCCAACGCCAGATGCCAATAAGCCGCGCCGCGCGCGCACACCTGCGCAGCCAGGTTGACGGGCAGCGTGCCGATGACGGCATCGCCCGGCCGCACCTGGGTGGGGTCCAGATGCGGCACATGCTGGTCAAAGGCGGGACCGTGGCGCTGCATCCAGTGCAGGGCACCGGGGTGGCGGCTGACGAACCAGGTGGTCATGGGGTGTTTTGTGCGCGGGGAAGATGAATCGGACATTGTTGATTGATGGTGCTTGGCACAACCGGGTCGCAAGCTTGCCAAAGCGGGAGAAGACGGAGGCATTGCAGCCTGCAAAGGCAGCGGCCAAGAAGTGACGAATTACCAATAAATACCATAAAATAGTAAACCAACAAGGAAGAAGTTCATGAAAACCACATCCGTATCCCTCGGCCAGCACTTCACTGGCTTTATTGATGCCCAAGTGCAAGGCGGGCGTTATGGCTCTGCCAGCGATGTAATCCGGGCAGGTCTGCGTCTGCTGGAAGAGCACGAATCCAAGGTGAAGGCTCTGCAAGATGCGCTGAACGCCGGCCTTGAATCCGGCGAACCGCGCCCGTTCGACTTTGAGGCTTTCAAGGCTCGCAAGCGTGCAGAACTTCAAGCGCAATGAAGGCCATTGCGTTTTCGCCAGCGGCGCAGGCCGACATTGGCGAGATTTGGGACTACACCGCCGAAAGGTGGGGAGCAGACCAGGCTGACAGCTACACCGACGCAATTCGCGATGCCTGTTACGCGCTGGCCAGAGGCAAAAAGCAAGGCCGCCCCTCAGTGTTGCCGGGCTTTCAAAAGTACCTTTGCGGTTCGCACGTGCTCTATTTTTTGGACTATGCCGGCCACTTGGACGTTATCCGCGTTCTACATCAGCGACAGGATGCCGAGCGGCACCTGCCGACCGAGATATAAGCCGCAGGCGGATGCGCGCGTGCTGGCCTGGGCGGCCAGCGTGCCACTGGCGGCGCAGTCCGTGAGCGTGCTGACGTGGCTGGAGATTGGCATCGGCATTTTGCGGTTGCAACGGCGCGATGCCGCACAAGCGCAGGCTTTGCGCGCGTGGCTGGATGGCGTGCGCGCCTTGTTTGCCGAGCGCAGCCTGCCGGTGGATGACGCGGTGGTGCAGTGCTGCGCCCCGCTGCCTGTGCGCGACCCGGCACCGCCGCATGACGCGCTGATCGCTGCCACGGCCTTGCAGCATGGCCTGACGCTGGTGACGCGCAATGTGCGGGATTTTGCGGGTATGGGGGTGGCGCTGCTCAACCCGTGGGAGTTTGTTGGGCAGGGTTGATAGGAGATGAATGGGGCAGTCTGTCAGACTCCTTCTTTGTCCCTCAGGTCGTCAATGTGCTCGTTGCTGACGACGTTGTTGCACCGTGGCAGCGGGTGTATGCCAACCTGCGCCAGCGAACCGGACATGCTCTGTCCCTCGGTCGCACTGGCGGAGTGGGTCAAGGTTTTGCGCACCAGCTGCGGGAAGCCGGGGTATTCGCTGGCATGTGTGCCGCCATGGTTGGCCATGCCGGGCCGCGTCAGGCAGCCTTTGGGCGGGGCGTAGCTGTCGATGCGGCGTTCGGGCGCTTCATGCAAGCCGATGTTGAAGGCACCCAGCTTGGCAAAGAAGTACAGGCTGGCGTAGGGCAAGTGGTCGTGAATCCACCAGGCCATGGCTGTCTAGGATCCGCCTTTTTGCATGTAGTCCACCAGCCAGGGCACGACGATGCAGGCCATGGCGCCGTGCTGGCCGCTGGCGTCGGGCTGATCCCAGATGTGGCGCGCGCGGTTCTTCTCGTTGCTGGCGCAGTTGTAGTTGTTGCGGTTGCCCAGGTCGTTGACCTCGGGTGAGCGGTAGCCGGAGCGGATGTGGATGCGCCCGAAGGTCGCTTGTAGCGGCTCCAGCAGCTGCTCGCACAGCATGCGGCCGTTGCGCACCGCCAGATCCGGGTTGACGGGCACATTGCGCAGGCCATGCCAGGCGGCAATCTCGCTGTGCAGAAAGTCGCGCATGAAGAAGTGGCGCGAGAGGCGAATGCGGCCGAAGTCTTCGAGTTGGGTGTAGGTGGTGATGGGGGTCATGATGTTCTCCTGTGTTGGCATCCGTGTCATTCAGGCAACCTTGGATTGCCATGTGCTCATTGTCTGGCGGCTTGGTGCGTGGAGGTGGCGCCGCAAGCTTGCTAACGGATTTGGGGCAGCGGGAAGTCTGCGTTGATGATCAGGGGCGGATTACGCGCTACAACCTTGCCTATATCAATCACAACCTTCATGCCGGAGACAACGGGCGCGTGGTTGGCTATGACAACGCCCATGGCTTTCACCATCGGCATTACTTTGGCGTTGTCGAAGCTATTGACTTCATCAGCTATGGAGACGTTGAAGAGCGCTTTGAACTGGATTGGACTGCATTGAAAGGCCGCAAATGACTCAACTTATCATCACGATCGGCACCGAAGAAGACTTCTTCGCACGAGGCCGTCGATTGGCCAAGGCGGCTGACCGTGGCAAAGCCCTCGAAGCGGTGCGCACCATCAGCTT
>JBDHWI010000237.1:0-3532 GCA_039810125.1 Thermoflexales bacterium
AAAGCATCTCGAAGGATTTGACATGCGCCGTGATGTGCAGCAACCATCGGGATGCCTCATCAAGCCGGCGGGCAATCCACCCACGGCAAAAGGAGTCTTTCATGCAAACCATCTCGCTACACGACAAGGTGATCTTTCACGACAACAACCCGTATGCGGAGCCTCTGTTTGTTGACAAGGACAGCCGCATCCTGCGATTTGCGCTGCGCCCCGGCCAGGCAGTGCGAGAGCATATGTCTCCCAATTCACCTGTGTATATCATGGTGCTGAAGGGAACCGGGTTGTTTTCAGGCGGCGATGGCAAGGAAGAGCGGCACGGCCCGGGCACGCTGATGGTTATGAGCGCCAAGGAAGTGCACGCCATTCGAACCGACGGCGAAGAGCTGATTTTCCTGGCCATTCTGCACGGCGTGCCAGAAACGCTGTAAGGCAAGGTGGCTCACGCTGGGGTTCAGGTGCGTTGCACAGCCGGCGCTTCGCAGCGTCGCCTGAATCCTGCAAAGAGATCTTTCGGTCAAGGCGTCAGAGGCATCGCCGGAGGTGCAGCAACATGTCGAAACCGTTCAAAGTCGGCGACCACGTGACTTGGAACTCCGAGGCCGGATGGGTCAGTGGCACGATTATCAAAGTGCATACAAAAGACGTCAATTACAAGGGCTATACGCATCACGCCAGCACGGATGACCCGCAATACGAGATCAAGAGCGACAAGACCGATCACATCGCAATGCACAAAGGCTCGGCGCTGCGAAAGATGGACGACTAGCGCGTACTTCAAGCAGGATTTTGGATTCCAAATGACCCTGTGCGCGTCACCGCGCGCAGGCTTGGGGTTTCCCGCGCCCTCTGCTGCCCACACCCGCACAGATATTGCTGATCAAGCCCGACAAACCGCACTACAACGCTTCACACGGAGTTGTTCGATGAATCTGGTGAATTTGGTTCGATGGATACACATCATTTCTGGGGTGGCCTGGCTGGGGGAAGTGATCACAATCAACTTTGTCCTCGTTCCAGCATTGACTCGTCTGAAAAAAGAATCTCGCGGCGCCTTTCTCCGCGAGGTATTTCCGAGGGTGTTCAGGCTGGCGTCCGTGCTTTCGGCAACAGCCGTCATTTCAGGGGCGATTTTGAATTACCTCATGACCGGCTGGAAGGATTTCGCGGTGTTCTTCAACAGCCGGTGGGGCATCAGCATTCTGATTGGCGGCGCAATGGGGCTTCTGCTCACCCTGTTTCATTTCTTCGTCGAGGAGCGGCTTGAGCCAACTGCCGCCACCGCAGACGACATACCAGAGGCCGACATGGCAAAGATGATTTCCACCCTCAATATCATTCCGCGAGTGGGCATGGTGATCATCATTGCCGTCATCCTTCTGATGATGTTCGCAGCGCGGGGGATGTAAAAATCTGCAAACCCGTCGCAGGCCGGCCTCACAAGGTTGCCAACGCTGCCTGCACCTGCGCCAGCGTCGCCGGCACTCCCCCACCCTGCGCAAAATCCGCCGAACCGCCGCCCTTCGCCTTGCCATCTGGCGACAGCGCGATGCAGGCGCGCCTGAGCAGGGCGCTCATGTCGCCGGCCGCATCCTTCGAGCGTGCAAACACCAGCGCGCACTTCTCACCGCTCGCGCCGAGCAGGACAGTTGTCCTCGGCGTTGCAGTCAACTGCCGGGCAAGCAGGCGCAATGCATTCGCGTCGCGATCTTCAAACGCCCGCACGATCCACCGCGCGCCGTCCTCCGCAAACGCTGCAGCCGCCAGGAGTTCCTGCGCCTCATAGCCGATCAGCCTGACCTGCGCCTCCTGCAAGATTTTGCCCTCAGCCTTCGCCTCGGCCATCAGCTTCTGCACCGCCGGCAGCACTTCATAGCGGCTCGCGCTCAGGCTTTCTTGCAACCCGATCGTCGCGCTGTTCAGCCGCGCGTAATCGCGCAACGCCCGCGCGCCGCAGCGAAAGGTGATGCGCGTTTCGGCGCCGCGCTTCTCCACCCTCGTGATTTTGATCAGCCCGATCTGCGCAGTGTTGCGCACATGCGTGCCGCCGCAGGCCGACCAGTCGTATCCCTGCACCTCAACGATGCGAATGTGGCCAGCAACCTTTGGCGCCTTGCGCAAGGGGATGCGCGGCAAGTCTGCGTCAGTCACTTCGTAGGCGGCAATCGGCACGTCCTGCATCAGGACGTCATTCGCAGCCTGCTCAACGCGCTCGATCAGCTCGCCGGCGATTTTGGGGGCCGGCAGGTCCAGCGTGTTTTCATCTGCGCCGATGTGAACGGCAACCGTGTCGAGGTTGGCCGCGCGCACAAAGGCTTGCGACAACACGTGCTGTCCGCTGTGCTGCTGCATGTGCTCGAAGCGGCGCAACCAGTCGATCTTCCCAACTACCCCGCCCTGGCTCCCTTCTGCCTGCGCGAGAGGGTGACCCAGCACATGCATGATCTCACCGTCATCTCGTTCGATCACGTCGATCACCGGCGCGCCGTTGATCTCGCCGAGGTCGTTGGGTTGGCCGCCGGCGGTGGGATAGAACGCAGTCTGGTCAAGGATGAGCGCAGGCTTGCCGTCATGCGTGAGCCAGGTGACCACGCGGGCGTGAAATTCCTTCAGATAGGCGTCGGTGCGATACAGACGAATCGTCATTGCGCGACGATTATAAGAAGTCGAACGCCGGTCAGTATAATTTTCGTGTGAATTGCGCACACTTGCGCGCCAGCGCATGCATCCTGGTGGCTTCCATCGCGCTTGCGGCATGCAGCAATGCGCCGGCGGTCACACCCACCATCACGCCCACGCCGGTCCTGCCCACTGCGCGGCCCACCATCACCCCGCGCGCCACTCCCACCCTCGCGCCGGCCACCGTGCCGCCGCCCAGTCAACCAATCGTCACACCCACGCCGATCGTGTATGAGGTGCAACCCGGCGACACGCTCATCCCCATCGCCAACAAATTCGGCGTCAGTCTCGCCGATCTGATTGCAGCGAATGGCAACCTCGATGCGACGACTTTGCAGATCGGCCAGAAACTGATCATCCCGCAGCCACAGCTCGACCTCGCCTCACCCGATGGCTTGATCTTGCCTTCACCCACACCAAACCCGTTTGAAGTTCGCGGGTTGAACTACGTGCGCACACCGGCCGGCAGCCTCGACATCCTTGGCGAGGTGTTCAATCCGGGACCGGCAAACATCAACAATGTGAAGGTGTTGGTGACGCTGCAGGATGGCGCCGGCAACCCGCTGCAAAATGCGATTGCAGTGACTGCCTTGGACGTGGTGCCGGCAAACCAGGCCTCGCCCTTCCGCGTGCTGTTCACCGATCCGCCGCAGGCCTATGCCCAATTCCAGGTGCAGCCCTTGCGTGGCGAGGCGGTGGACGCAGCCGGCGCGCCGGCGGTGTTGCAGGTGAACAAGCTGGACGGCAAACCCGACGGCGTGCAGTTCCGCGTAACCGGCGAGATCGTCAACCCGACGGCGAACCCAGTGAACCGCGTGCGCTTGCTGCTCACCGTGTATGACAATGAGCGGCGCGT
>JBDHWI010000238.1:0-3310 GCA_039810125.1 Thermoflexales bacterium
AATTCGTCCATCGCCGGCGCTTCATCCTCTGCCGCCGGCTTGACTTCCACGTTCTGCGCCGCGCGATACACCACCAGATCCCTCGCAAGGTCGCAGCCCAGATCGACGGTGATGTCATCCCGCTCAAAGCCATGCCGCGTGAAGAACGGCTCACTGCCCAACGCGACTGGCACGCCGGCGGCAAACGGCCTCATACTGCCGCCGACCCGAATACGCTTCGGATTCTGCTGGCGCAGCCACTGCTCCGCCCATTGCAGCAAGTCGCGACCTACGCCCTTGCGCTGGTGTTGCGGGTGGACGGCGATGGCATCGATCCAGCCGGCCCGGCCTGGCGCGGCGCTGGCGATGACAAACGCGATGGGTTGCTGGTCATGCAGCGCGAACTGGCCGGCCTGCACAATGCCGGTCGTCGCGCGCAAGTTGAATTCGGCGAAATGCGGCGTGAAGGCGAGCGATTCACCACAAGCCGCATTCCATATCGCCGCAATGTGCTGGTGATGCGCCGGATTTGCCGGCGCGATGGGTTGCATGGTCATAGGATGTCAAAACGCAGCTTTGCCGCCTCAACGCGCTGCAATGCGCCGGCCACCCGCGCGCGCAAAAGTTCGCCGTCGCGCATGGCCGCCTCCACCGCCGCATGCGCCTGCCGATGCAACGCTTCACCACTGTTGAACAACAGCATATCCGCGCCGGCGCGCAAGGCCATGATCGCTGCAACAGGCACGGCGTAGCCGCTTGCGCCCAGCGCACCCATCTCCAGCGCGTCGGTGAACAGCAAGCCATCGTAGCCCAACTCATCGCGCAGGAGTGTGGTCATCACGCTGCGCGAGAGCGTCGCCGGCAGGCCGGACGGCTCGATGGCGGGGAAGGACACATGCGCCGACATGATGCCACCGACGCCGGCGGCGATGGCGGCCTTGAACGGCGCAAACTCAACCTCGTCCAGCCGCTCTCGCAAATGCGGCACGAGCGGCAGGCTGATGTGCGAATCAACCGCCACATCGCCGTGCCCGGGGAAGTGCTTGCCGACGCACATGACGCCGGCGGCTTGCATGGCGGTGATGAACGCCACGCCGCATTCAGCCACACGCGCTGCATCGTCGCCAAACGAACGATCGCCGATCACCGGGTTGGCGGGGTTGTTGTTGACATCCAGCACCGGCGCGAGATCGACATTGATGCCGGCAGTGCGCATCTCACCTGCCAATGCCGTTGCTGCGCGCCTCACTGCATCCACGCCACTTTCCGCCATCGTTTTGGCCGGCGGAAACTCGGTGAAGCCCTGCTCGGCGCGCAAGCGCGCCACACGCCCACCCTCTTGATCGATGCAGATGAACAGGGGTGGCAGGCCGGCGTCGCGCGCGACCTGTTGCGCATCACGGATCAACTGGCGCAATTGCGCCGGCGATTCCACGTTGCGCGCGAACAGCACCAGTCCGCCCAAATGCAGATCGGTGATGAGCGACCGCAGCGCCGGCGACATCGCCACGCCATCAAAGCCAATCGCCATCAACTGGCCGGCGTCCATTTCAGAATGTTGCACGCTGGGTAAAAGCAGACACGAAGATCACAGAACCTGTGTGATCTTCGTGTCTGAGTCGCCATCGCCTTACTTGATCTCGTATTTCTCAGCCAGCATCGGCTCGTAGGTGCCGGCGTCCCACATGTAGAAGAACAGCGGCGGGAATTGCAGCGGCTCCATCATGCTGCCAAGGTCCGTGTAGTCGGTGCTGTACTTGTTGAACGTGCCTTTCGGCGGCTGCACGAACGGATACGACGACTTGAATTCCTTCACATCCCCGATTGGCTTCAGCGTGCCATTCAGGAACTGATAGAAGACGTAGTTGTCGCCCTGATTGTTCAGATACAGCTTGTCGTCCAGCGGCAGCCAGCCCGTGACGCGCGTCTTCGTGTCGATCGGGTCGGTGGCATAGCGCTCGAACAGCGCCAGCACTGGCAACTGGTCATTGACGATGAAGGCGAGATTCTCGATGGCCTTCTTCTGCGGCTCCTTGTCAAAGCCCTGACTGGCCTGCACGATCAGGTCGCGATAGTTGACCTCGTTGCCGTCCAGGCCCTTTTGCATCACTGGGAAATTGAAACCCTTCGACGTGCCTTCGACATCGGGGCTGTTGTAGGCCTTGCCCAGATAGTAGTCGAAGGATGCAACCGGATGCGGATAGTTGTAGCGGATCGAGAGATCCACCAGCAACTGATACTTGGCTTCCTTGCGCAGTTGCGCGCGCTCCGAAGAGGGGTAGCCGCGCACGGTAGTCTTGATGCCGAACTTGGTCAACTGCGCAGCGGCGTTTTCAGCCGAGCCGAACCAGTCTGAGAAGTCTGACGGAACTGACAACTCGAATTCCAGCTTCTTGCCGCTCGCATCTGCAAAGACGCCGTCTGCGCCCTTGGTGTAGCCAACGCTCTTGAGCAACTCTTCAGCCTTCGCCAGGTCTTTGTTGTAGGGGTTGAGCTTGGCGAGGACATCATCGTCGATCCACGCCGGCACCGCGAGGTCGGTGAAGCCGGCCATGTACTTCATCGGCTTGCCGGCGATGCCCATCGCCACCTCCGCATTCTCCGCGCGGTCGATGACATAGGCAAACGCGCGACGCACTTCAACCTTGTCCAGCGGGGCGACGCTCTGGTTGAACCAGATGCCCGGGCCGGTGCCGGTGGGGCCGCCGATGATCTGATACGCGCCGTTGGCCTCGATGGCCTTGATGTTCGCCGGCGTGTAGGCGTTTGAACTGTAGTCTTGCTCATTCGACAGGATGAATGGCATCACCTGCTGTGTCTCGCCAAAATACACCGTCAGCTTGTCGAAGTTCATCTTGTCGGCGTTGAAACCGTTGGGGTTCTTCACCATCTCCAGCTGCGCTTCAGTCACGCTGGCCGGATCGACGATCATCGGGCCAGAGACAACTGGCTTCTCCGGCTTGAAGGCCGACAACTCATCGATGAACTTCTTGACCTCGTCGCTGTCCAGCTTCGCGCCATTCTTGCGGAATTCAGCCGCCTGATCCATGAACTTGCCATACACCGAGTACGGCAGCACGTTGTTGCTGCTCAACAGCAGGCGCTCAGCGCGCGGGCCCGGGTTCTTGACGAGGAAATCTACGGTGTAGTCATCCTTCGCCACAACATCTTCAAGATACGTCCATGTGGTGCCGCCCTGCGCCCAGATGATGTTGTAGTTGCCAACAAGGTCCTTGCTGGTGATGTCGCTGCCGTCGCTCCATTTCAACCCCTTGCGCAGGGTGATGGTGAGCGTGTTCTTGACTTCGCCCTCTGGCGCCTTGGTGGCCTC
>JBDHWI010000239.1:0-3289 GCA_039810125.1 Thermoflexales bacterium
AGCAGCACGTCTGGCGCCTTCCAGCCGCGGAAGTCTGCCGGCCGCGTGTAGTGCGGATATTCCAGCAGGCCGCTGGCATGTGATTCTTCCTCTGGCACGCCGGGCGGCAGCACGCCCGGAATCAGCCGCGCGACGGCATCGACGATCACCATCGCCGGCAACTCGCCACCGGTCAGCACATAGTTGCCGATGCTGATTTCATCGGTGCAAAGGTGCTCGCGCACGCGCTCGTCCACGCCCTCGTAATGCCCGCAGACCAGCGCAACGCGTGGATGCTGCGAAAGCTCGACTGCGATCTCATGCGTGAAGGTGCGCCCGCTGGCGCTCATCAGGATGATGGGGTGGGGAGATGAAGGGGGCTCGCCCTCGCCTTGTCTCAATCCAAGAACGGTCTCAACTGCCTTGAAGATTGGCTCCGGCTTCATCACCATGCCACCCCCGCCGCCATAGGCCATATCGTCGGTGATCTTGTGTTTGCCCTCGGCGTAGTCGCGAATGTTGTGGGCGTGAATCTCCAGCAGGCCGGCGTCCTGCGCCCGCTTCAAGATGCTGTCCGAGAAAGGCCCGTCGAACATGGCCGGGAAGAGGGTGAAAATGTCGAAGCGCATGGTCAAAGCGGGAGACTAGCGATTGGAGCATTGGAGATGAAAGGCCGGCGACCCGATGTCACTCTCCAATCCAGAATCTCTATTGTCCATTGTTGATCTTCTTTAGCGCGTCCAGATTGCCGATGATGAAGAAGCGCTCGCCGGCCTGGATGATGTGGTTGCGATCAGGGTTGAATTGCAGGCCATCCGGTGATGCCGCGCCGATGACCGAACAATTTGCATCCGTCTCAACAAACTGGATGGGCTTGCCGGCATAGCGCGAAGTCGGGTCGAATTGCACCGTCGTCACATTGAGCAACTGCCCTTCCAGCCGAAACGAATAATCGACGCGCGCCTTGGTGGCGGCTGCGGCAAACGCCGGCGCGGCCAGCGCGCTCACGCTGAACACGGTCTGGATGTTGAACGCCTTCGACACGTTTTGCGCCAGCTTTGCATCAAACATGCGCAGCACCACCTTGATGCCTGACTTCAATTCGCGCGCATCCAGCGCAATGTCGAGGTTGGTCAACTCATTGCTGGTGCAAACGACGATGGCCGACGCGCGCTCGATGCCGGCATCGAGCAGCGTTTGTTTGCGCTGGGCGTCACCGATGATGACCGGCACGCCGGCGTTCGACAGCACTGGCAGCCACTCTTCATTCTCGTTCTGGTTTACGCCGACGACTTGCTCACCGAAGCCAAGCAGCTCCTGAATGACGCGATAGCCGACGCGGCCAATGCCGCATACGATGACGTGATCGGAGAAGGTGGATGCGAATGCCAATTGTTGCTCCTTACGGTCGCCGATGAGCTGGATGACGCTGGCTGCGCCGCCGGCCAGCGCAATCACGCCGCCCAGCATCAACGCGCCGCTGACAGCTTGCCAGATCGCGGCTTGCGGGAAATCTGCCGGCGCTGCCTGCAACGTGATCAGGTTCAACACATAGATCAGCGAGAGCAGCGGATTGGGGTATGCGCCATTCAACCAGAACAACAGCGTTCCGCCGACAACCACGGCGGCGAGCGTGAGCAGCGCCCAGCGCACCTTCTTCAACGCGGCCCACACCACGCGGGCGCCGGCGGTGATGCGTTGCGCTCGCGTGCGCGCGCTCAGCCGCGCGGCGCGCGTGTCGACCCACTGCGGTTGGTTGTTCACGTTGTCACTTTGCAGAGCGGGCGCCGCGCTTGTCCATCTCACTTCTTCGGCTTCGGCGCGTTGCCTTCGCGCTCCAGCCGGCGCACGCGATCCATGTAATCGAGCGGATGACTGATGGCAGCCGGGATGATGCGAATCTCGACGCCGGGTGCGACTTCGATCTTTGCCAGATCCTTTTCGCGATCCAGGTAAGTCAGTTTGCCAATGACGCCGCCGACGGTGACGATTTGTTCGCCGATGTTCAGGTCGGCCACGACCTGTTCCTGATTCTTGCGGGCGCGATTTTGTGGCAAGATCACGATGACCCAGACCAGCAGGAAAACAAAGGCAATGGTGACGAAGAAAACGACAGAGGCCAGCGTGACATCCATGCCGGCATTATAGCCAGCGGGTCTATACTGCTGTGCCGTGCGCGCCAAACGCAGCGCGCATAAAACGCTATTGCAACTTGGGAGCACACCATGATCTTTACTGGCCGCTGTTGGGTGTATGGGGATGACGTCAACACCGATGTCATCTTTCCTGGCAAATACACCTATACGCTCACCAACCTTAACGATTTCGCGGCGCATGCGCTCGAAGACCTTGACCCTGATTTTGCGAAGCAGGTGCAAGCCGGCGACATCCTCGTGGCCGGCAAGAACCTGGGTTGCGGCTCCTCGCGCGAGCAGGCCGCTGTGTGCATCAAGCTGTGCGGCGTCAAGGTGATCGTGGCCAAATCGTTTGCGCGCATCTTCTTTCGCAACTGCGTGAATAACGGCGTGCTGCCCATCGTTTGCCCAGATGCGGTCGATGCGCTTCAGAAGGGCGATGAGATCACGGTCGATCTTGAGGCATGCCAGATCACTCGGCATTCGGCCAGCGAAACCCAGCGCTTCGCGTTTCCGCCGCTCTCGCCCTCAGTGATGGCGATCATCGACGCCGGCGGCCTCATCGCCATGTTGCGCAAGCGGCTCGGCACCGAGCACCTGCCGATGCCGGAAGTCAAGTTCGCCGGCGAAGGGTAGACGTTTGCAATTCCCAATGCCGACAAACAAAATGCCGGCATCGGGTTAGAATGTGCAACACCCGGCTGGGCCGGGACTTAACCACCCATCTATCGAAGGAGTTGAGCATCAATGAACCGTAAGTTTTTGTATGCCACCAGTCTGGTGGCCGCTGCATCAATGGTGTTGTCTGCCGTCACACCATCCGTCGCAGCGTCGCTGCAGGCCGATGCCAAGGTGCTGCGCATCAACACCGGCACATTCCCTGACGTGCTGGACCCTCAGAAGTCGTCGTTCGTGAACGAGATCGCGCACCTCAAGCTGGTCTACCAGGGTTTGACCGACTTGAATGAGAAGCTGCAAACCGTGCCGGGTGCCGCCGAGAAGTGGGCCTATAGCAAGGACGGCCTGTCGTTGACCTTCACCCTGCGCAAGGGTCTGAAGTATTCGGACGGCTCGGTGTTGAACGCCAAGCGCTTCGAGTATTCGATCCTGCGCAACATCAACCCGGCCACCGCCGGCGAGTACGGCACGATCACCAACGAGATCGCCGGCGCGCC
>JBDHWI010000240.1:0-3247 GCA_039810125.1 Thermoflexales bacterium
AGAGATGTTTCGATGAAGTCAACAGCATCAGCAATGAAAGAGCAAAGCTCACGGAGGAAATGAATGATGAACCAGTCAAAACAAAAAGTGACGCGCCGGCAGATGTTAAAGCTGCTCGGCTTGGGCGCAGCTGGCGCAACGATGGCTGCCTGCGCGCCTGCTGCACCACCTGCTGCTGCTCCGGCCGCCACAGCCGGCGGCGAGCAAGCTCAACCGACGACCGCACCAGCTGCAGCCGGCGCGGTGAGCATGCGCGTGCTGGTGTGCTGCGCCACGCCGGCGGAGGAGCCACTGCGCCAAAAATTCAACGACGATTTTCAGGCTGCCAACCCAGGCGTGACCATCGCACAGGAAGCACCGCCAGCTGGCCAGGGCTACTTTGAGAAGCTGCAGACGCTGCTGGCCGCCAACCAGATGCCCGATATCTTCGACATGTGGGAGGGCTACGTGCAGCCCTACGCGGCGAACGGCGCGATGATGGCGCTCGACGACCTGCGCAAGGCCGACGGCAAGATCCAGGACGACGACATCCTGCCGGTCGTCATCCCCGCGCAGAGCTATCAGGGCAAGAACTACGCGTTCATCTATGGCTTCATGCCCGGCCCGGTGTCGTTGTATTACAACGTCGATCACTTCAAGGAAGCCGGCTTGGCAGAGCCGACGCCGGATTGGACGTGGAACGAGATGCGCGACGCGGCGCTGAAGCTGACCAAGAAGGCCGGCGACAAGGTTGAGCAATGGGGTCTCAACTTCGAGAATTGGTTTGTCACCTGGCAGCACTGGATCTGGTCGAATGGCGGCGACATCTTCAGCGAAGACCAGACCAAAACCACCATCACCGATCCGAAAGCGGTCGAGGCAGTGCAGTGGTGGTACGACCTCGTCAACAAGGATCAGGTGTCGCCAAATGCCGACGCCGTGCAGGCGCTAGGCAACAATGCCACCAAGTCGTTCGGCACGGGCGCCATTTCGATGCGCGTGGGCAACTACTGGGATTTGGGCGAACTGAAGGATAGCGGCAAGGTGAACTGGAAGGCTGTGCTGACGCCGAAATCAAACACCGGCAACCGCGTGTGGTACATGCACCTTGGCGCCTGGTCGATCAGCGCACAAACGAAGAATGCGACGCCGGCGTGGGCCTACATCCGCGATTTCGTGCTCAAGCGGCCAATCGATTCAGTGACCCCCTACATCCCACCGCTGAAGTCGCTGCTGCCGACATTCACCGGCCCGGATCACGAGCGACTTGGCTACACCGCGTTGCCCGAGATCGTCACCCAGCCCGGTGTGTTGCGCATCCCAGGCGCCGGCGAGCGATTCGACAAAATCCAGGGGATGATCCAGGCTGAGCTCGACCTCGCCTACATCAACAAGAAGACCGTTGCCGAGGCGATGGCCGCTGCCGCGCCCAAGGTGGACGAGGAACTGGCGCGCAAATAGAACGATTTTGAATGCGGGGTTTGCGATTTTGGATTGCATTGCGTTTGCACGCATCACGCAAATCCGAAATCGCAAATCCTAAAACACACCATGGGGCAAGCGCAATTCTCCGCCAGCCCGGGCAGCACGCGCCGGCGCGGCAGCGCGCTCACGCGGCGCGAAGCCATCATGGGCTATGTTTTCATCAGCCCATGGTTGTTCGGCCTGGTCGTGTTTCTGATCGGGCCGATCCTCGCCTCACTGTATCTCTCCTTCACCGAATACAAACCTGGGTTGATGCCAGTCTGGCTGGGGCTGAGCAACTACACGCGCATGTTCGGCGACGACCTGTTCTACCACTCACTGCGCGTCACGTCTGTCTACACGCTGCTCAGCGTGCCGATCGGCCTGTTGACGGCGCTGGGGCTGGCAGTGCTGTTGAACCAGGGCGTGCGCGGCCTGCGCTTCTTTCGCACCGCTTTCTACCTGCCATCACTCATCTCTGGCGTCGCTGTCGCCATCGTATTTGCCTGGTTCTTCAACAAGCAATTCGGTGTAATCAACTTCTTCCTCGGCCTGCTCGGCATCAACGGACCAAACTGGCTGGGCGACCCCGACTGGACGCTGCCGGCATTCATCCTGATGAGCCTGTGGGGTGTCGGTGGCACGGTGGTGATCTTCATCGCCGCGCTGCAAGGCGTCCCGATGGAGCTGTACGAGGCGGCTGAACTTGATGGCGCGACAAGTTGGCGGCGCTTCATCAACATCACGCTGCCGCTGATCTCACCAGTCATCCTGTTTGCGCTCATCACCGGTGTGATCGGCACATTCCAGACCTTCGCCGTGTCGTACATCATGACTGGCGGCGGGCCGGCGAATGCCTCGTTGTTCTACCTGCTGTATCTCTACCGCAACGCCTTCAACTGGTTCGAAATGGGCTATGCATCGGCGCTGGCGTGGTTCCTCTTCCTCATCATCCTGATTTGCACAGTGATCCTGCTGCGCACATCAGAGATGTGGGTGTATTACGAAGGGCTGGGGAGGAAGTGATGACGAGCGCCTCTTTTGCGCCAACGCGCACGCCGAAGCGCACAACGCGCCGCATCATCAAGGATGTGGTGGTTTACGCGCTGCTCTTCGCGCTTGGCGGCGTGTTTCTGCTGCCATTCCTGTGGATGGTCACGTCATCGCTGCGGTCACAGGGCGCCGGCGTCACTTTTCCGCCGCAGTTTCTGCCGACGGAATACAACTGGCAAAACTACCCGCGTGTGTTCGAGATGATTCCGTTTGCGCGCTTCAGCCTGAATAGCGTCATCGTCACAGTGCTGGCGGTTGGGGGCGAGTTGCTATCAACTTCGTTTGTGGCATTCGGTTTCGCGCGACTCCGATTCCCCGGCCGCAACATCCTGTTCGTCATCCTGCTTACTACAATGATGATCCCCTACCCCGTGACGATGATCCCGTCATTTATCTTGTGGGTGCGCGGGTTGGGGCTGGCAAACACGTTCGGGCCGTTGGTGCTGCCGTCGTTCTTCGGGCCGGCGTTCAGTATCTTCCTGCTGCGCCAGTTCTTCATGACGATCAACACGGAGATGGACGAGGCTGCAAAGGTAGACGGCGCGAATGAGTTTCGCATCTACTGGCAGATCATTCTGCCGCTGGCCAAGCCGGCGCTCGCCACCATCGCCGTGTTCTCATTTATTGCAAACTGGAACGACTTCCTCACTCCGCTGATCTATCTGAGCGATCCGCAGATGTATACCCTTGCGCTTGGGATCAACTATCTGCGAAACTTTCGCGGCGGCGGCGAGCTGGCGCTGCAGATGGC
>JBDHWI010000241.1:0-3225 GCA_039810125.1 Thermoflexales bacterium
AGCGTCGTGTCGGATACGCTGGTGTGGTCGCTCGGTCCGCAGCCGCCGGCCGCTGCGCTGACGCTGACGTTCAGCGCGCAGCCTGAGCGGGCCGGCGTGTTCATTTGGGGCAGCGCGTTGTCCTTTGATGGGTTGAGTGTGCCATTGACAAGCCCGCCGGCGCAGACCTTTGTATGGTCGCAGCGCCGTTTGCTGCCGGTATTGCTGCGGCAGAACTGACGCAGCTACCCCATCAGCGCGAATGTCGCCGTGAACAGCCACGCAAACACAGTGGCGTTGAGCAGCGCGCCGGCCCAGGTCGTGCGCGTCAGCCCATGCAGCCAGTGTGAATACAGGCCAGACCACGCAAACAGGGCTGCCATCACCGGCAGGAGTAGCAGCAAGAACGCCGGCGCGCCGAGGAAGAGCACTGCGATCAGCAGGGCTGCGACAACGATGATTTTGGTGCTGATGTACAGCGCCAGCCGCGCGTGCCGTGAGTGCCGCGCCACCAATGCCTCATCCGCCCAGAAAAACGCGAGGCAACACACGAATAGCCCCGTTGCAATCCATGTGCGGTCTCCCACGAGCGCGAAGTTGCTCCACGCTAGGTGCGCCGGCAGGCCAAGCGTGACAAGCGCATATGCTGTCAGAATCAGCACGGGAATGAGTGGTCTGAGGGACGCCAGTTGAAACGTGATGGCTGCCGGTGTCGCCGGCGCGGTGCGTTGCTGCGACCACAGGTAGGCGCCGATGATGGCGCCATGCAGCAGAAAGAATGCGCCGAGGTAGTTGCCTACCGCGAGCGGCATCAACTGATAGGGGATCCAGCCCAGGCGCAGCAGCACCACCACCAGCATCACCACCAGGATCGACATGAGAAGGACGCGGGTCGGGCTGATCGCCGGCGATGCCGAATCATCTTTTGTCGGAAAATTGAACGCGCGCACGACCCCTTCTGCCAGCGGCAAGAACGCAAGCGCCGCAGCGAGATACAGCAACAATACCCAGCCCATGCGCGTATCAAATTGCAAGGTGCGGTCCGGCGCAGCCACATTGAGGGCTGCATCCAGCCAGCGCAGCATCTCACGGTATGCCTCGTTGCTGAACAGGACGGTGATGTGTTCTGCGCGCGGGATCAGCGCCAGCCGGCGCGCTGTGCCATCCGCAAAATCGCCATAGGTTTTGCCGGCAATACCTTGCGGGTAGGCCGCCTTCAGGCCGGCGGCGGCAGCTTGAATGAAGCCACGAAACGCATTTTCACCGGTGAGGATGAGCAGGTTGCGCGGGCGTGCGGCATCTTGCGTCAACTGCGCGCCGAGATTGCCGGGTGAAATCGCAATTGTCGCCGGCGCATCGCTGTGTTCGCTGCCATAGTGCGCCACTGCATTCGCCCCCATGGCGTGGCCGAGGATGGCGATGCGTCGCGCATCGACAAATGGTTGTTGTTTCAGCCAGGCGCGCACGGTGTCGATGTCGTTTATCAGCGCCATGGATTGCGCGCTGGCAGGACTGTCGGGCAGGCGATTCAGGTTTGCGCCATGGCCGGCGAAGTCGATAAGCGCAGCGGCGTAGCCATTGCGCGCCAGGGCGTAGCCGAAGCCGTACATCAACTGGCGGTTGCCGTTGAAGCCATGCGCCACGATCACTGTGGGCAGCGCCCCATTTGCCTGCGCCGGCGTAAAAATTTCGACCGGCACACCGTTGATCCTTTCGGCGTGGCGCGCGATGCCATTGCCGGCGGTGATCAGGTTAAGGATGGAGACCAGCGCGAGGGCCGCGGCGATGGACAGCAGAATGAGGTTGCGTCTGTTCACGCGCCACATTGTAAATTTCCACCCTGTCACTTCGGGACTCTCTTCCCTTGCGCAACTCAACGATAATCGCCGGCCATGAAGGGCTTCACAAAACTCCTGCTCGACATCGTGATGGGCGCGGTCATCCCGATTTTGATCTTGAACAACTTCACCAAGCCGCTGGGCGCAACGACGGCGTATGTGCTGGCGGCACTGGTGCCGGTGGCGTATGTGCTGGTCGACACGCTGTTTATCAGCCGGCGCTTCAACGCGATCACGACGTATGTTGCGCTCACTGCGATCATGCAGGGTGTGCTGGCGTTTTGGTTCGTGGATGGCTGGCGCTATGCATTGAAGGACAGCGCCGGCCTCATCGTCGGCGCGCTGCTGTTTCTGGGCAGCATCGCACTGGGCAAACCGATGATGCGTTTCTTTGCCACGCAGGTATTCCAGCCCGATACGCCGGCGAAGGATGAATCGCTGAAGAGGCTGTATGCGCAGCCGGCGGCGAAGCGCGGTTTGGTCATATCGACGACGATTATTGGCATTGAAAATGCGGCGCTGGCTGCGCTCAACTTCGCGCTCAACATGCGCATTGTCACGGCGGCGTTTGGCACTGATCAGTTCAACAGCCAGGTGGCGGAGGTGAACGCCATCACGCGCATCCTATTCACGCTGGTCGCGTTCGGCGTGTTTGCAGTCGCGTTCTACCTTGTCTATCGCGCCATCTTCAAGGTGCTGCCGGAAGAGGAGGGCAAGAGCCAGATCGAGAGCGAGTTTTGGGATCTGATGAGCCAGTGGGAGAAGAATGGCTATCGGCGCACAGCGGGAGCGCCGGCAGAGCAGGGATGAATACCGGCGCCGGCCAGGGGCAACGTTGCAATCGCTTGCGCGCGTTTCGCTGAGCCAGCGCCAGTGCGTGCCTCAAACTTTTTTACTCGGTTTCAGCGGGGAAATGGCGCACAAAGTCGCGGTTGCGCCGCGCCATCATGCCCAGGCTGATGGCAATGCAGCCGCACAGGCATGCCAGCAGCGCGATGACCGCTGTGATATCGCCTGGTGAAACAGCGATCACTTGCACGGCAGAATTGATGACATTTGGTTCCATAATTCGCTCCCTGTCTCCTTCATGCACACGGTTGGCACGCATAAGATACGTGATGCCGACAATAAGTGCAATACGAGCAGTTTAAATCCTCACTTAAATTTTGCTCGTCATACTCGCAATCAAGTTGTCAGATCGGCGAGTCATAACGTCAATTAAATATTGCGTTACGACTGATGGGCCTGATGGCTTGACAGCTGTCGCGACCATCAGTCTGGATAACCACCTTGAACTGAGCTGTTTAACCAGCCCAAGGATACAACCGAACGGCAAGCCAGGCGTCAGGCGGTCAGCGCATAACGGACCCGGTTGCGGGATGGAGAAGTTGTCGCGCTTTTACAAGGA
>JBDHWI010000242.1:0-3202 GCA_039810125.1 Thermoflexales bacterium
GCCACTGCTCTATCCCGCATCGGGAGTTGTGATTATATGCACAAGGCTGCGCGCGTCAAGGGTGAAAATGACACAAAGGCCATTTTCGGGGCTGCGATTGTCTGGAAGCAGGGATGAAAAATCGAGCGCCGAGCGTCACGATGGCTAGGTGGCGCTCGGCGCTAGCGTTTCTTGCCCATCAAACTGCCGAGGACGCCGCGACCTCGGCTCTGAAATCTGTTGGTTCTGCGTGACTGATTGCAGTGGTGCGGCCCAGGGATGGTCATTTTTGCGCAACACCTTGAACACTTTGAGTTGATAAGTATGGGGCCTGAAATGTGCTCTTTCGACTGGCGCAGCTGTTGGTGATGCTCGTTTGTCTATGTGGGAAGTGGCTTGAGGGGCGACTATTCATTTAGCGTTATTTATCTGTTGCGCCGAACGAATGTTGTGACGCGCCGCTGAATTGCATTGCAGCCCATGACACTACAGGAGCTTTCACTTGATCATTTGTGGACTTTAGCCGGCTTCGCACCGAATGAGAGCCAGCGCAAAGCCATCGAGTACATTGACGGCCCGCTTTATTTGCCAGCCGGCCCCGGCTCTGGCAAAACGCGCGTGCTGCTCTGGCGCACGCTCAACCTGATCGTCTTCCACGGAATTGCGCCGGAAGAGATTTATCTCTCCACATTCACTGAGAAAGCGGCCAGACAGCTACGAGAAGGATTGCGTGCCTACTTGGGCTTGGTCACTGCTCAGACGGGTCAGCCTTTCGATATCGCAAAGATGTATGTCGGCACAGTCCACTCGCTGTGCCAACGCCTCTTGCTCGACCGGCGCTTCTACCAGGACCGGCAGCGTGGCCGCGCGCCATCGCTGCTGGACGACCTCGACCAGTATTTCCATGTTTTTCAGCAGAAGCGCTGGCAAGATCTCGTTCAAAGGTTGAACCTGGGCGAAGACCCAAATCAGACGATCAACCGGTTGTTCGACCCGAGTCGCTCGTCCTCGTCGCGGCACAAGGCGGCAACCAACGCCATCGCACTCTTCAACCGAATTTCTGAAGAGTGTCTGGAATCACGCGCTCTGCGCCGACGTGTGAGCGATCCGATATTGGCTGCGCTGGTCGAAATGTATGAGCGCTACTTGGCAACGCTGCATGTGGATGGTCAACCACCGCTGACCGACTTCTCCATGCTCCAACAACATGCGTTAAACGTTCTGAACTCGTATCATGATTCCTGTGGTGTGTTCAAGCACGTGATCGTCGACGAATACCAGGATACCAATACCATTCAGGAGCGCATCTTCTTCAGGCTCGCCGCGGGTCACAAGAACATCTGTGTCGTCGGCGACGACGATCAGGCGCTGTATCGTTTTCGCGGCGCTACAGTTGAGAACTTCGTCCAATTCCCCGAACGATGTAAACGGCTACTCGGGGCCACGCCGCGCGCAATTCCGCTTGCGACCAATTATCGTTCGCGCCGCAGAATCGTGGACTTCTACACCGATTTCATCACCCGCTGCGATTGGCGACGCAGCGGGACAAAAGGCGGCGCCTATCGTGTCGCGACGAAAGAGGTCCGTGCCCATAGCACTGATCAAGCGCCGTCTGTCGTCGCCACCTCTTGTGACAAACAAGAGGACGCCTTCGCGGAAATCGCCACACTGGTCAAACAGCTGATCGAAGCCGGCAAGGTGCAAGACCCAAACCAGATCGCATTCCTCTTTCCATCGTTGAAATCGACTGTGGTGAAGAAAGCGCAAGCGGCGCTGGAGGCACGCGGGTTGCGCGTGTATGCACCCAGGGCAAACACCTTTCTCGACGTCGAAGAGTCGGTGGCGCTGTTCGGCGTCTTCCTGCATATCTTTGACCGGCCTGCCAGAGGACACAATGGCGGCGTGGACTACGATGACTTCTTCAAGTGGATCGCTCATGCCGACACCGTCGGCGAACAACTCATCAAGCATGATCCATTGCTGAGGCAGTTTGTGGCCGATCGAAGGGTTGAGTTGGAGACGGCGGCGGATGACTATACCAAGCTGATGGATGTGGTGACCCGCAAAGGGTGGGACACGCAAGCGCCCTACGACATCACGTCCATGAAGCGCGCGTTGCGCGATGCAACTGGCCTTTCCCCGGCGGGCAAGCGGCTGTTCGACAGCGCGCACTTCGAAAAGATTGTTCGACAAAGAGCGGCGCAGGGGCGACCGTTCTCGCTGGGATACATGCTCACCAGCGCCACTTCCATCGACTGGAATGTGCTCGATCTTTTCTACCGCTTGTGCGGCTTCAAACGCTTCCAGGGTATGTTCGACCTGGCCGAACGTGGTGAAGACGAAGGCCCGATCTGCAATATGGGCTTGATCTCGCAATATCTGGCGCGGTTCGTTGATAACTACGGCTCGGTCATTCGGGCCAGCCTCTTGATAGACGGTGGGTTTCGCAACATGCTGTTCATGTCGTTTCTGTTCGCGCTCTACCGGCGCGGTGAGGCGGAATACGAGAGTGCAGAAGATCCCTTTCCCAAAGGGCGCATCCCGTTCCTCACCATCCACCAGGCGAAAGGGTTGGAATTTCCGGTGGTCGTGCTCGGTAATCCGAGGAAGAAAGAGGGTGTGCAGGCCATCGAACGGCTGCTGCATGATTACATTGATCGCGATGGCGAGCCACTCGACCGGATGGGCAAATTTGACGCGATGCGCACGTTCTACGTGGCGCTCTCGCGAGCCAAGAATCTCCTGATCATCGCCGACTTCAAGGGTGCAGGCAGTCAGGGGCCGACTTGTGAGCCATTCTTTAGCATGTTGAAGGAGAACGCCTGCCCGCGCATCCCTCAACTGCACTTGTCTGACGTGCCGGCGGCCACAATCGATGAGCGTGAGACGCCTGGCGCGTATTCCTACACCGCCGACTACATGCTCTACAAGAAATGCCCGCGCCAATACATGATCTTCCGCAAGTACGGCTTCGTGGCGTCGCGCTCGCAGACCATGATGTTCGGCAGCCTGGTGCATCGCACGCTGGATGACTTGCACCAATACCTGATTTCACAGAGGAGCGCAGCCGTAGCATGATTCCCGACGACGACATCAACCAGTTCATCCGTGACCGCTTCGAGGAAAACCTGGCCGTGCTGCAGATGGAAGGCGGGCACGCCCTGGCCGGCGAGGTGAAGGAAAGCGCGCTCAACCAGGTGCTGCTGTATTGGCGCAAGCTGCG
>JBDHWI010000243.1:0-3147 GCA_039810125.1 Thermoflexales bacterium
ACGTGGCGTCTGTTCAGCTACGTCAAGCCCTATCGCCTCGTCATCGCCGTTGCCGCCGTGCTGTTTCTCATCAGCACCGGCTTGAATCTGGTCTTTCCGCTGGTCAGCGGCCAACTGGTGAACGTGGTCACTGGCGCGGTCACGGGTGTCGACGTGCCGCAGGTGATCGGCCTGTTGGTGATCATATTCGTGGTGAAGGCGCTCATCGACATCGTCGGCCAGTTTCTCATCGCGCAGGCCGGCGAATCGGTCACCCGCGATGTGCGCGTGCAGGTGTATGCGCATCTGCAATTGCTCGGCCTCAGCTTCTACGCCAACCGCCGCACAGGTGAACTTACCGCACGTCTGACCTCAGATGTGTCGGTCGTGCGTGTTGCGCTGGTCAACAATGTCGCTGCACTGCTCAGCAACGTGCTGACGGTGATCGGCGCGGCGGCGCTGATCATCACCATCAACTGGCGGCTCACGGTCATCGTGTTGCTCATCTTCCCCGTCGCCACGCTGGTGGCGCGGCTGTATTCGCGTTCGCTGCGCCCGCTCTCCATGCTGGTGCAGGACCGCAACGCCGAGGCGAGCGCAGTGGCCGAGGAAGCCATCAGCGGTGTGCGGGTGGTAAAGGCTTTTGGCCGTGAGCCGCATGAGTCCGATCGGTTCAGCCATGCGGCGCAGGCGACCTATTTGGCGTCGTTGAAATTGGCGCGCATCCGCTCGACTTTCGGCCCGTTGATTGGACTGATGTTCTTTTTTGCGCTGGCCGGCATCCTGTGGTTTGGCTCGCAGGAGGTGAGCGCCGGCCGGCTGCGCGCCGGCGATCTGGTGTCGTTTTTGCTGTATGGCGGCATCATCGCCGGCGGAATCAGCGGCCTCGCCACCATCTTTTCACAGTTTCAGGAGGCAGTCGGTGCGACCAAACGACTGTTCGAGATCCTTGACACGCTGCCCGACGTGAAGGACGCGCCGAATGCGCATGACGCCGGCCGCGTGCAGGGTCGCATCACGTTTGACGATGTCTCTTTCGGCTACGAGAACGACGTGGAGGTGGTCAGCGGCATCTCGCTCGATATCGCGGCGGGCGAAATTCTGGCGCTGGTGGGACCAAGCGGCGCGGGCAAATCCACGCTATTCAATCTCATTCCGCGTTTCTACGATCCCACCAAAGGCGCGGTGAAGGTTGACGGTTGTGACCTGCGCACCCTCACCCTGGTGAGTCTTCGCAACAACATCGCCATCGTGCCGCAGGACACGCAACTGTTCAGCGGCAGCATCCGCGACAATATCGCGTATGGCCGGCTGGATGCGAGCGATGAGGAGATTGTTACTGCAGCCAGGGCTGCCAATGCGCATGACTTCATCACCCAGTTGCCCGCCGGCTATCAGACGGTGGTGGGTGAGCGTGGCGCGAAGCTGAGCGGCGGCCAGCGCCAGCGTGTGGCAATTGCACGCGCCATCCTGAAGGATCCGCGCATTTTGTTGCTGGATGAGGCCACCTCGGCGCTGGACAGCGAGAGTGAAGGGCTGGTGCAGGAGGCGCTGGGCCGGCTGATGCAGGGACGCACCACCATCATCATTGCGCACCGCCTCAGCACAGTGCAGGTGGCGCATCGCATTGCCGTGCTGGATAGAGGCCGGCTGGTCGAACTCGGCACGCACGACGAACTGATGGCGCTGCAAGGGCTTTACAACAAGCTGTATTCACTCCAGTTTGCGACAGAAGCGGAGATGAACGGACAGGAAAGCGAGGATCACCAAGCCCAGGTCGATGCGCCGCCTGAGCCGGCACCGGCGCGATTTCCAAGCGCCGCCTCGTATCTTCGCAGGTTGCGCCGGCCAAGCCGTTGATGGGACTTCGACGTCACGCCGGCAAGCGTGGCATGGCATAATTTTGGCAGTGACCAGCAAAACAACTGATGCGCAACACCTGAGCGATCTTGTGCTGCTGCGTCGCGTCCGCGACCGCATTGACCGCGAGTATGCACAACCACTGGACGTTGAGGCGCTCGCCCGCGGCGCCGGCATCTCGGCCGGCCACCTCAGCCGCCAGTTTCGGCTCGCGTATGGTGAATCGCCATACAGTTATCTCATGACGCGACGCATCGAGCGCGCAATGGCGCTGCTGCGGCGTGGCGACCTCAGCGTCACCGAGGTTTGCTTTGAGGTTGGATGCTCGTCACTCGGCACCTTTAGCACGCGCTTTACTGAGTTGGTGGGCGTGTCGCCCAGCGTGTATCGAGATCAGGCAGCCAGCGCGACGGAGGGAATGCCGGCCTGCGTGGCGAAGCAAGTTACCCGACCGATCAGGAATCGAGAAGCGCCGGTGTCAAAGAATTCCTAGAATGATGGCATATGAGCATTACGATTCATGCGAGTTTTCTTCCACACAACGATCCAGATGCTGCCCTGACCTTCTATCGTGACGTCCTCGGCTTCGAGGTTCGCAATGATGTTGGGTATCAAGGGATGCGTTGGATCACGGTTGGCCCTGCCGGCCAGCCCGACACTTCCATCGTCCTGCATCCGCCGGCTGCGAATCCGGGCATCACCGACAATGAGCGCAATGCCATTGCCGAAATGATGGCAAAAGGCACTTACGCCGCTATCATTCTGGCCACCGATGACCTTGATGACCTCTTTGCGCGGTTGGAATCCAGCAATGCTGAGGTCGTTCAGGAGCCGGCCGAACAACCATACGGCGTTCGCGATTGCGCTTTTCGCGATCCGGCCGGCAATTTGATTCGTATTCAACAGCGGCATTGATTCGTGCCCCTGCGCGAAAAACAAGGCGTTGAGTGACTTTCCCACACACCGATCGAGGAGGCGGTTTGTAATGGCTGACAAGAAATCAACAGGCTTTTCGGATGAGGAACGCGCTGCAATGCGAGAGCGCGCCAAGGAGATGAAGGCGGAGGCGCGTGCGAATAAGAGCAAGGCAGATGGGGAGAGCGATGTCCTTGCAAAGATCGCTGAGATGCCGGAACCAGAGCGCGCTATGGCCAAGCGACTGCATGAAATCATCACGGTCAGTGCGCCGGCGCTCATCCCAAAAACCTGGTATGGGATGCCGGCGTATGCCAACAAGGACGGCAAGATCGTGTGCTTCTACCAAAGCGCGCAGAAATTCAACACCCGCTATTCGACGTTGGGCTTCAA
>JBDHWI010000244.1:0-3069 GCA_039810125.1 Thermoflexales bacterium
TTCATGTGATGCTCGGCAATGCTCTCGCCAATCACCGGCTGCATATCCTTCAAGATCTCCATGCCGGCATCGTGCAGCGACAGGCCGGCGCGCATAAGCGACACCGTGCGCGCTGCCACCGCCAACCGAATCGCAATCTCGCCCAGCCCCATACACGCCGCCGCACCGTGCCGGCTGTGAGCGTAATTGCCAGCGCCGATCACTGGTGAATCCCCCACCCGCCCAGGATACTTCCATGCGATGCCGGAAGTGGTGACCGCACTGCAAATACTGCCGCGCGCGTCGCGCACAATCACGTTCATCGTGTCGTGCCCCTCCTGCACCGTCAGCGCCTGATTCACCGCGCCGATCACGTCGGTGGGCATGGCCGGCGCGCGCCAGCCCATCTGCGCAAGCTGATCACGCCACATCTGACTCGCCTCAGCGGAGAGGTTGTCACGGCGTTCAGCGCCAATCTCGGCAGCGAACTGCGCCGCGCCATCACCGGCGAGCAGCACATGCGGAAGGCGTTGCATCACTGCGCGCGCCACGCTGATGGGATGGGCGAAGCCTTTCAGCGCAGCAACTGCGCCGGCCTTCAACGTGTCGCCATCCATGAACGACGCGTCGAGCTCGACTTCACCGAGGATGTTGGGCCGGCCGCTGTAGCCAACGGTGTGTTCGTTGGGGTCGTCTTCCACGTCGCGAGCGATGCGCTCGGCGACGTCGGCGGCGGAAGCGCCGGCGCGCAGCATGTCAGCGCCGGCGGCGATGATGTCATCGCGAATCTCTGCGTTGGCGAGGATAACCGGCATCGATGTTGAAGCTGTTGTTGGATGCATGGGTGGGATTTAACCACAAGGCTTGCCCATCAATCACCGAACTGATCGTCGTCAAGCACGCTCAACGCAAGAGGTGTATACACATGGCGTGTTGCCCTGCAATCGCAGGATAACAACCGTCCGCTCATTACTTACTAATCGTGCTCTATGCACATAGGAGGGATTATGGCTCGCAACCTGTTGCCACAGCACCTCAGTAGATGGGTGAGACTTGGCCTGATCGCGACGTTCGCATGCGCCGCGCTTGCCGCGCACACATCTCCAGGGATGGCCGCTGAACCTGAACGCGCTCGCGCTCAAAGCATTCCAGCACAACTACCGGTGTTTCAAATCCTGCCGGCCAACGTTCCGCCGGCCGGCACATCCGTGTTGGCGCGCGGTTTCGAGAGCATCGGTGTGCCGCCGTTGATCTCGGACACGAGCCTGCTCAACGCGCTGCGATACACTGCCGCCAACACCGACACCGGCTCGGTGTTGCAGCAATACAGCAGGAGCGGCGGCTTCTTCGCCTTTAACGCCACCAATGCGTTCACTGAAATGCCCTACAGCCTGCGCATCACCAACGAGCAAATTTGCAACTATCTCAGCAATGGCCTCTTGCTGCCGGCCAGCGAAACGTCACCCACCACGCGCGATTGTGGGTCGAACCCAACGAACTATCTGGTCAAGCCAATCACGCTCGGCACGTTCAACACCAACACCGGTCAGACGCAGACAACCCAGATTGGCCAGCTCGTCCAGATCCCACTCGAAATCGACGTCGGCGCGGTTGTGCCGCTCTACATCCCGTTGGGCGGGCCGGGCGGCCATCTCTCACTGTTGTTTACCGGTGACAGCAGCGTCAAGCCGCTGGACGACGATCTGCCCGGCCTGCAAGCCCTGGCTGCGCCGTGGTATGGCCATCAGCGTGGTCGACAACCGCTGGGCACATATCCGGTTGTCAGCCCGCAACGGGCATCACGCCAGTTGCAGTCGCTCTTCGCCACGGCCATCGTCACACCGGGCACGCCCGACCTGGTGTATTACGTGGATCATCCGGCTGCCGAACAAGGCGCGCTGATGCCCAAGTGGGTGTTCAACAACGCCACGGCCAACTTGAACGGCGACGAGATCAGCCTGAAGGGCATCGCGCTCGACGGGGTTGAGGGTTATTCGCCCGATGTCGTCATCACCGCGCCGGCCGACAACACGCCCTATCTGCCCGGGGTGCCATTCGTCTTGACGGCCACGATCAGCGGCCCGTTCGGCCCGTTCAGCTACACCGTCGAGGGGCCGGATGGCAGCACGCTCGGTAGCGGCATCACACCCGGCGGCACAGTGGTCATCTCACTGCCATCGCTGCCGATGGATGACCGAGGCGCGACGTCGCTGCTGCTGCGCGCCACCAACGCTTACAGCAGTGAGGGCAGCGACGTGCTCTTCATCGGTCAGACGAGCAAGGCCATTCTGCCTATCGTGGCGAAGGATACAAACATCAACGCCAACGTATTCGCTCAACAAGCAACGCTTCAACCGACCGCCGTCAACATCACCCGCAAGATGGCGGCCGAGTGGGTGGAGAGTTACCCCATCCCCAACGATAACCTTAGCAACCTGGGGCTGACCAAAGAAGACGCTGACGGCTTCATCAACAGTCTGAGCGCGATCGGCTGGACGAAGCTGTTCAACTATGGCAACAGCTCGGCATGGGAGAAGGACTGGCGCGATTGTTCACTCGGCGGAATTGATTGCAGCGTCGGCATAGACCGCGCCCAGTTTGCGTATTTCTCTGGTCACGGCGGCCCGGCCAAGTTCTACTTTGGCTCGCTCAAGGATTCGCTCACAGCCTACGGCAGCAACGCGCGCTTCCATACCCTGCGCTGGGCGTCATTTTCGAGCTGCCAGACGCTGCGCGCCGGACCGTATGTTGGCCCAGGCGATCCGCCGCTCACCGCCTGGTTCAACTCCTTCCAGGGGTCATACATGTTGCTCGGCTTTCACAGCAACATGTCCGACGCAGCCTTCGGCGGGCCGTTCGCGAACAATATGGGCGGCATCTGGACGGTGTTCGGGTTTTCATCCTTGCGACCATCCATCCGCGCGGCGTGGGTGTTGACAGCCTTCCAGCTGAACGCGGGCAAGCCGGCCTACCTCTACGCCGTCGGCAACTTCAACCCGGTCAACTACAAGCTACCCTTGGTCACCACCAGCGACCCGCTCACGCCGCTGACTGGCATCTATGAGTTCCGCTGGGTGTGGTGGAGTGAGT
>JBDHWI010000245.1:0-3065 GCA_039810125.1 Thermoflexales bacterium
CTGCAGCGCGGGCCAAATGGCGAAGCGATTGAGCGAGTGTTGGACACGGAATATTTGGTTCGCGCGTAGGGGTGACCGGTGGTCGTCTTGATCGCTTGCCGCACGCTGCGCGCAAACGCCGGCAGCGTAACAAGCTGCCGGCGTAATACAAGATCAGCTTTTGCGTGATGCGCAAAGTGCATCACACGTCATTCATCCCTGCGCGAACTCCTCGATCAGCGCGCCGATGTAGCGCATGCCGTCGTAGTAGTTTTGCAGGCTGCTGTTCTCGTTGGGTGAATGCACATGCGTATTGGCGTGGGCGATGCCGGCGCACACGCATGGCACCCCGCCGATGAATGACGACAGCGAATACATCGGCCCGCTGCCTGGGCTGAGCAGCACCTTGACCGGATCCTGGTGGTAGATCGTCTTCGCTGCGCGCTCGGCTGCCTTCACGAACGGCGCATTGATGTCGGCCAACTCTGCGCGATAGCCGCCCAGGAACTTGATCTCGATATCGCTGAAGCCGCGCTTGTCGAGGTGTTTGCGCAGCAAATCCAGCACGATCTCCGGCGTGAGGTTCGGCACAAGGCGAAAGTCGATCTTGGCGCGCGCGACCGCCGGCAGCACCGTCTTCGTGCCGGCGCCCTGCCAGCCGCTGGTCAACCCGCAGATGGTCGCAGTTGGCTGGAAGAACAGCCGCTTTACGGCGTCGAAGCCGGTGACGCCGGTGACGAACTCGCTGATGCCCCACTTCGCCTTCATCTCGGCTTCGTCGAATGGCACCTGGCGCAGCACGGCCTCCTCGTCGGCAGTCAGGCTGCGCACGTGATCGTAATAGCCCTCGATCAAAATTTTCTCGTGCTCGTCTTTGATCGTGTTGAGCGCCCACGTCAATCGCCAGGCGGCATTTGGCGCGATGGCGGCATTGGACGAGTGCAGGTCGTGGCTCACGCCCTTCGCATGCAGCTCCACGTAGCAGATGCCCTTCACGCCCATGGTCAGCGTATAGCGCCCCTTGTCGTCGAAGCCGCCGAATTCCCACAGGCAGCCGTCGAGCCGGCGTCCGTCCGGCTTGTGCAGCCATGCCTGATGCCGCTCCACCCAGGAATGGATGTGCGGGCTGCCCACTTCCTCTTCACCCTCGATCAGCCACTTGATCTTGAATGGCAACTTGCCCTGCGTCTTCTGCCACGCCTCGATGGCGTGGATGCGCGTGATGAGTTCGCCCTTGTCGTCGCTTGCGCCACGCGCATAGAGAAAACCGTTGCGCACTGTCGGCTCATACGGCGGCGATTCCCACAGTTCCAGCGGCTCGGGCGGCTGCACATCGTAGTGGTTGTAGATCAGCAACTCCTTGTCGCCCTCGCCCAATTCCGCCCACACCACCGGCGGGGCGTCGCCCTCGGTCGGCACGATCTTGACATCTGCGCCGAGCGCAGCCAGCCGGCGGGCGGTCAGCGCGGCCATCTCGGTGATGCCCTCGCCGGTGGCCGCCACGCTGGGCTGGCGCAGGAAGTCCTTGTACTCTTCGAGCAGGCGCTCGCGATGTTCGTTGAGATAGGCGTCAAAAGTTTCTGGGTTCATGCGGCGAATGATAATCGGTCGGTGCGCGCCGGCGTTACCCATTGAGACAGGCCGAGCATCAGACGCTAGCGCGAACTGGCGCGGCTTGAGCCGGCGGTCAGGATGAGCCTGTGCATCTCCTTCGCCATCGCCAGCGCAAACTTCGGATCGTTGATGTCGGTGTCGAGGGACTTCACCTTGACGTTTGACGCGAGGTTCGCCGTGAGCGCATCGAACAGCGCCGCGTCGGCCTGCGCGTCATAAAACGGCTTGCCCGTCACGTCGATCATCGACACACCCTTGCGCGGGATGAAAACCGTGGCCGGCCCCTTCGCCGCGTTCAGCTTGCGCGCGATCATTGCGCCAAGTTGCGCGTTCTCCGGCGGCGTGGTGCGCATCAGCGTCACGGTCGCGTTGTGCTGATACAGGTTGCGGCCCTTGAATCTGTCCGGCACGCTGTCGATGGGGCCGAAGTTCACCATGTCGAGCGCACCGAGCGAGACGACCTGCGGGATGCCCTGCGCGCCGGCTGCCTCCAGTCGATCTGGCCCGGCGCTCAGCACGCCGCCGACCAGTTCATCCGCCAGCTCAGTCGTGGTGATGTCGAGCACGCCGGCGAGGAAGCCGCCTTTCACCAGCGCCTCCATGCTGCGCCCGCCGGTGCCAGTGGCGTGGAACACCAGCACTTCGTAACCCTGCTTTTCCAGCCATTCGCGAGCAATATTCACGCAGGGTGTGGTCACGCCGAACATCGTCGCGCCGATGAGCGGCTTGTGGCGCGCGCGCCGGCTGCGTCCGGCGTAGCTGTGCGCCATGCCGGCGATGGCGGCTGCCGCGTTGCTGAGAATGCGTTCGCTCACGCGGTTGATGCCGGCGATGTCGACGACGGAATACATCATCGTCACGTCGGTCGCGCCGACGTAAGGGCGCGTGTCGCCGCTGGCGAGTGTGCTGACGATGAGCTTCGGCACGCCGATGGGCAGCGCCTGCATGGCCGCCGCGACGATGGACGAGTTGCCGCTGCCGCCCATGCCCATCACGCCGTCCAGCCTGCCCTCGGCGAAGAGCTGCGCAGTGATCTGCGCCGCGCCCTTCGCCATCGTCATCACTGCGCCGCCGCGATCGCCGGCTTGCGCCAGCGCGGCCACGTCTGCGCCGGCCGCCTGCGCCACTTGCTGGCGCGTGACGGTGGGCTTGATCTGCGCCGCGCCGAGGACGCCGGCGTCAATCACGATCACGTCACAGCCGGCCTTCTTGATCTGCTTGCGGATGAAGTCATACTCAACACCCTTCGTGTCGAGTGTGCCGATCAGCACAATGGTTGGCATCGTGGCTCCTTTGTTTGGCCGCAGTTGAATGCGGATGGGTGTGGATGAACAGGGATGATTGTAGTGAATTTCCCCTTTCTCATCTGTGATTGCCGCGCGTCGCTCGCCAGCTTGCCGGCGCATATAATCACGTCCACCAGCATTTATCGGCTATTCGTCGCGCAGCCGTCGCACATGCGGTCAGCAAAA
>JBDHWI010000246.1:0-3054 GCA_039810125.1 Thermoflexales bacterium
CTGAGCCGCAACCGCTCGGACAAGGAAATCGCCGGCGCGCTGGTGCTATCCCGCTTGACCGTATCGCGACACACCGCCAACATCTATCGCAAGCTCGGCGTGGGCAATCGCCGTGAGGCCGTTGCGCGCGGCCGCGCGTTGGGTCTGATCGCCCAGGCACAGTAAAACCGCCAGCGGTCGCGCGCCAGATTTGCGACGAGTGTGCATGGTGCAGAATCCCATCTGCACAATCTCTACACAATTTGCGTCAGGCAGAAGCCGGCGTGCTGCCTATCATCCCCGCCCATCGGCACGCTCGCACCATCGCACAGCATCGTTTCTTTGAGTGTGGCGTGAAACCGCAGCCATTCACCTTTCACGGGTGAGTGGCTGCCGCACAAGAGCCATGCGACGACCTCGAATGACCAACGCCTACATCGTTGCCGGTGTGGCACTGCTCATCCATCTGGTGATGGGGCAGCCGGCAATCCAGGCAACGCAGCGCGTCTGGGCTGCAACGATGTCCAGCCTATTGGGTGGGTTTATTTGCAGGGAGGGCCCATGTTGAAGGTTGCACTTCAACACGGGGCAACTTGAATGCCGCTGCACTCATTCGAGGTGTTTGAGATTCGCGTCACAGGCCGCCTGGATGCAGCATGGCTCGATTTCATCGATGCGGATGAGATCACGTGCGTTAAGGGCGAAGAGGGCAGCACGCTGACGATTCTGACTCTGCGAGGGGCAGATCAATCGATGCTGATCGGGACGATCAATTCGTTGTTTACGCTGGGCATGCCGCTGGTCAGTGTGCAGCGCATTCACGCTTCGAGCCAGGCGTTGGAATGAGGATTGCAAATGCTCACTTGCAACCCTTGGCGATGGCGGTCAGTGTGGGATTGTGACTGTTCGCTTGCGCTCGCACATCCGCGAGTGCGGCGATAAGCAAATCAGTAGGGCCTGCGTGAGCCGCAAGGCTGGCCAGGTAAGGGGAAAAAGAAACAACATGGCATCTTTACTTGAAACTCTCGGATCGGTCGTGACGCCGGAGACCGTCGGCGCAGTCGGCGGCGCGCTGGGCGTGGACACCTCGCTCGTGCAGCAAGGCCTCAAGGTCGTCGGCCCGACGCTGTTGGGCAGCCTGGCCAAGACCAGCAGCACGCCCGACGGTTTGGCTTCGCTGAGCAAGCTCATGCCGGCAGACACGGGCAGCGGCAGCGACGCTGACCTGCTCGGTGGTGTGCTGAAATCCATCACCGGTGGCGGCACGAGCGCCGACATGATGCAGAACGTGCTGGGCAGCGGCGCCAACGCCATCTCCGGCACACTGAGCAAGAGCCTCGGCTTCGACGTCGGTCCACTCATGAAGCTGGGCGTGCCGCTGGTGATGGGGTTGCTGGCCAAAACAGCCAAGACCAACAAGCTGGACGCCAACGGCGTGGCAAATATGTTGCAGACCGAAAGCAAGGCTTTCGCTGCTGACCCGGCCAACGCAGCGGTAACGGCGCAAGTGCAAAGCGCGCTGAAGGCCGGCGACGACGCAGCAGCCCTGCGCCAGAGCTACACCGACGCAGAATGGACGAAGGTGCGCGGCGGGCCACTGGCGGCGATGTATCTGGTGGCCACGGCTTCGCCGAGCAAGGGCGCCGATGCGGTGGCCGAACTGGCTGCGGCGGCCAGCGCGGTGGCCGAGAGCATCAAGTCTGTATCGCCAACTTCCCTGATTGGCACGGCGTTTGGCGGAGGTATGACGAAGGCAGAAGTGGATCTGCTGAAGAAGGATGCGCCGCCAACCGAGCGGATCGTGGGCATGATCAAAGACGGCTATGCGGCGGTGAAGGCCAAGAGCCCGGCCGACGCGGCAGCCTATGCGGCGATGCTGGTGAATGTGGCGCAGAAGACAGCAGAGGCATCCAAAGAGGGCGGCTTTCTGGGCATCGGCGGCACACGGGTGAGCAAGGAGGAGCAGGCCGCGCTAGACGCCATTCGAGCGGCGCTGAATTGAACGTCCAAAAGCACTTCGGGCTGACAGCGGGCGACATGAAGACCAGGCTCAAGCCCGTGTGCGACATCATCAACACAGCCAACCCATGGCCAGCGCAGCCGGCGCCGATCCATTGGTCTTCACGCACGGCACGACGCTGGCGGGCAAGCTCACTGTCAGCGCAAGCGATTGGTGTTTGAAGCGCCCCAGCCGCTGCGAGTCATAGGGACATCAACCATGTCAAACAACACAGCCATCGAAGGGATCGAGGGAATCGGCCATTTCTACGGCGAGAAGCTGCGCGCAGCAGGCATCCGCACCGTGCAGGACCTGTTGAGCGCCGGCGCGACGCCGCAGGGCCGGGATGAGCTTGTCAGCAAGACAGATATCCCTCCGGCCAACATCCTGCGCTGGGTCAACCATGCAGATTTGTTCCGCGTCAAGGGCATCGGCGCGCAGTATTCCGAGTTGCTCGAAGCTGCCGGCGTGGACAGCGTGGTCGAGCTGGCACAGCGCAATCCCGAGAACCTGCTCACCACGCTGCTGCAAGCAAACGACGCGAAGCATCTAGTGCGCAGCGTGCCCAGCCTGAACGAAGTGAAGAGTTGGGTAGCGCAGGCGCAGACGTTCGAGCGCGCCGTGCACCATTGACGAATAGTCGAGCCGGCGAGCGCACTGGAAAGCGGCGACCCGGTGGCGATCATTCCGACGCAAACACCGGCGACAGCGAACTAAACGCAATCAAACCGAAGCAAGGAAACACAGGAGAGAAACATGTTGGGAGCAAATCGACGCGAAAAGCGCAAGGAAGAGCGACAAGAGGAGCGCGAGATATTTGGGCGGGGCGGCACGGCCACGCAATATCAGATGCGCCAGAAGCTGGTGTCATTCGGCGACGACTTCTGGATTCAGGACAACCACGGCCAGCGCAAATTCAAGGTGGACGGCAAGATCCTGCGCGTGCGCGACACGTTCAACATCAAGGACGCTCAAGGCAACGTTGTAGCGCAGATTCAGGAGCGCGTGCTGCGGGTGAAGGACTCGATGGCCATCGAAGGCCCGCGCGGCGAGAAGTTGGCCGAGGTGAAGAAGGC
>JBDHWI010000247.1:0-3034 GCA_039810125.1 Thermoflexales bacterium
GCCATGTTCGACTCGACGCAGTAGTCGTGCCGGCCGGTGATGGTGCTGCCGTGGATGAGCAGCAGCGCCGGCGCGCCAGGGTCCCCGAATTCTTCATAGTAAATGTTATCGAGCAGCATGATATGACTGCATTGTAGTGACGTTGTCGCGCATCACTCCCATGTGATGACGCCAGTGTCGCCATCGACGGTCACCCATGCACCATCTGCAATGCGTCGTGTGGCATCAATCGCGCCGCACACCATCGGCACACCAAACTCACGCGCGGTAATGGCCGCGTGATCGCCCGGCCCACTCGCATTCAACACGACGGCGGCGAGAATGGGGAAGATCGGCGTCCATATCGGGCCGGCGTCGTTCGCAACCAGCACATCGCTTGGCTCTACATCCGGCAATGTGGTCAGATGCGTGACCACGCGCGCCCGCCCGCCGGCCTTGCCACGACAGGCTGCCTGACCCTGAATCGTATTGCGTGTTGACGTGACCGCCGGAATTGCTTCAGGTTCCTTCTGCGCCGGCGGTCTTTCGGGCAATTGAGCATCGGGCATACCGATGTAGCAAGGGGTCACCATCGCGCTTTCCCTTTCGAACTGCGCTTTGCGCTCGGCAAGCAGGCTGCGCAGATCGATCATGGCCGGCGCACGCAGCGTCTCCACAATCTCGTTCACATGCAGAAAGAAAATATCGTAGAGATGCGCCAGGTCTCCGCGCCGCGCCAACCATCTGCCGGCGTGAATCAACGCCTGCGACCACTGCCCGCTTGAAAGCTGGTCGATGTGGTGATTGTGATCGTCCAGACACGCCGCATCGCAGCGGAAGTAATCGAGCCGCGTGCGGAACAAAGCGACCAGCGCGGTATCTTGTGTTGAGGCGCAAATCGCATCGATGCGCGCTTCATGTTCACGCAGCGCGCGCAAGCGCGCAGTGTGCGGCGATGCAATTTCACCCTGCGAAACTACCGGCAAATATCTGGCGATCATGTCCAGCACATGCGCCGGCGCTTCCCGCCACGGTAGCGCGATGAGGTGCGGGTTGTCGCCATCGATTCCCTGAGAAAATGGACCTTGCCGGCTGCCGTAGATGCGCATGAAGTCATCGAAACCACGCAGGAACTCCGTCGCCTCCGGCATCTGACGCAATTGCGCCAATCCATCAGGTGCGCGTTGTTGAATACAAACCATCACTGCAGGCTGCACTTGCGCCAGACATGCAAGGTCATACAGCATTTCCACGCAGCGCGTTTGCATCGTCTCTGCGCCTTGCGCCAGAAAAGGCAAATCGTCAAAGCCGGCATCGAAGGATTTGCCCGTGATCTGTGCATAGACTTCCAGCAGCGGCTCGAAGCGGCCCATGCGCGGCAGCAATGTGTGAATGAACCAGTGCCGGTTTACCGCGGCCAGCGCATCTTCCACATGTGTAGCGAGTGCGCTGCCGTCGGCGCTGGATGCATCAAACGCATCCAATCGTTGCGTCGCCAGCACGACCTCCGGCCCAAAGTGCGCCCACAACAACACATCTTGCGCCTGCAATCGCGCCAACAAATCGGCGTAGGCCGCGCCGCGAATACGCACTTCGCCGGCGCTGAGAGTGCTTTTGGCGCGCGCCATGTAGCTGCGGCCATGGACGAACTTGCGCCAGCGCGTCTGCGACCCTCCGCCGATGACCACTGACATTTGGCTGCCGGCGGTACTGGCCTGAATCAAGTCGATCTCCGCCGGTAGCAGATTGCCAGATGGCCGATACGTCCCGCCATCGAACCACCACAGTCGGGTGCGTTCGGCCTCACTCGTCCAGTCAATCGGAAAGTGGGCGGCTTGCGTGATGGATTCCGGCAACGTCGTGATGGGCCGGCTTTGCAGCAGCCACAGTTTATTCTCCGCAATTGCCCATTCAACGTCCTGCGGCAAACCAAGATGCTGCTCGATGCTTAATCTCAACTGACCGACACGCTCCAGCCACGCATCCGGCAGACATGGCAGCCGGCGTCGATCTTCCGGCACATCGCACACTTGCGTGCCTACGCCGTCGGTCACGCCAATGCGAACATGCTTGTCGGCGATCACGCGCTCAATGGCGCTGAAGTCGGTGCGCCTCAGCCGCAGCACATCCGCCGGCGCGCGCCCTTCCACCACGCCGCTGCCCAAGCCCCATGCAGCCGTGATGAGCATGACCTCAGGTTGCGGATGCACCGGATCGACGGTGAAGCACACGCCGGCGCACTCGGCATCAATCAGCGGTTGAATCAGCACCGCCATGCCGTGTGCCGAATCTTGCCGTCCGATTGCAGCCTGTGTCGTGAGTGCATGTGCGGAGAAGAAAGAGCGCCAGCACGACAAAATCGCGTTGGACACATCGCTCATGTTGCGCGCGCCCAGCACAGATTGATATTGGCCGGCGAAGCTGGTATCCGGCAGATCCTCCAGAGTGGCCGATGAGCGCACAGCGAATGCGCCATCGCCCAATGCCGGCAAGCGCGTTTCAAGTTGCGCCGTCAAATCATGTGACAGCGCCAACGCATCGAGCAATGCGGCAATTTCATTTGCGGCGGCCAGCGCAAGCGCCGGCTTTTGTAAATCGCGTGTTGCGCAGATTGCGTTGATCGCATCGGCAAACGGCGCGGTGGCCGCGTGAAAATAGCTTGTGCCGATGCACAGCCCCGCTGGAATGGGATAGCCGGCGAGCGCAAGTCGATTCAGCGTCGCAGCCTTTCGGCCAATGAGATTGGCGAACGCCGATAGATCCGAATGCAGGTCGAAGATGGAATCATTCACACGCCCTCTCCTGAACCAATCGCGAGTGAGATGTGCTCTGGCATTTCGATGAAAGGCGCATTGTCGGCGAAGTGCGCTGCGATGACAAACAACGAAGCAAGGGGTCGGAGCGCTCCGACTCCCTTGTGGACGTCCGCCGGACGCCCCTACACTTCACATCATGTCCATCGCCACTGCGCTCTTCACCACCGGCGCCTTCAGCGTCGTCCTCGGTATTCTGCACTTCTTCTTCCCGCTGCTGTTCGATTTTGAACACGCCGTGC
>JBDHWI010000248.1:0-3034 GCA_039810125.1 Thermoflexales bacterium
CGACTATCGAGATAATTTTATTGATCGTTGCGCAAACAAGCATGGATGTATCTACTTCACGTCACGCCCTCGCCGGCGACGACGCGCTGCGCCAAACCGTCGCATTTGCACGCCGGCTCTCTGCCGGAAGCGCTGCCCCGCCCGCCGAGCCAGGCCGGCCGCTTCGGTCGATCTTCGCCAACTTGCAGGCAGATGGCGTGAGGGGGGACGCCAACCGCTACTGGCCGGCGCTGCCGCTGGAAATGCGCGAGGAAGCGCTGGTTCCGCAGCCCTTTGGCGAGCGCCTGCAGGCTGACCCCAATTTCATGGAGCGCATCCTGCGCGATTACCGCCTGGCGTGCGGCAAAAGACGCCCGGGGGATCCCTTTCCCAAGAGCCGACGGGTGGTGATGAAGGCGAACCCGCCCGATAAGCCCTCTGCGACACTGGATGGGCCTGGTAACCCTTCCGGTGTGAAGGAGAAAAGTTCTCCCTTACCGTACTGCTATCACCCACGTCCAACCATCATCAAAGGAGACTGCACTTGAAAACCCAATCCTCCATGCACATCGCCCTGATCGTAACAGTTGTATTGCTGGCACACGCTTCACCTTTACACGCCGCCAGTTTGGCCGCACCGACGCACATCACTGCCAAACCCGGTGAGATCACAGAGGTCGACAACTTGTCGGTCGTCGTACTCGGTTGGGATGAGATCATGCCCAGCCAATTCAACAAGCCTGATGACGGACAGAAGTTCATCGCCGTCGAGGCCATCGTCATCAACAACAGCGATACGCCGGTGAGCATTGCATCGATAGGGCAAGGCACACTGCGCGACGCAGAATCGCAGAAATACAACACTAGCTTGAGCGCCAACATAGCCGCCAGCCTACCGCAACTGGGTGGCGTGCTGCTGCCCGGTGAGCGCCTGCGCGGCTACCTGGGTTTCGAAATACCGATTGACGCGATGGACCTGGAGTTTCGTTTCGTGCCGGCACTGTTCGGCTCAGATGACGAACTGCGCGTGGCACTGCCGGCCAAACCTGCCAAGGTGAAAGCACCGGCGACGATTCCCGGCGAAACCGCGCCGAAGGCCGGAAAGATCGGTGAGCCGCAGAAGTCCGATGTCTTTACCATCACTGTGAACAAGGCTGCACTAGTGGCCAGTGGCATGATGAAGCCGGCTAAAGGTAATCGCTTCGTCGTTATCGATGTGACGGTCACCAACGATAGTCGCAAAAAGACGCCACTTTCCACCGCTCTGCAGATGTACATCAAGGATGCGGACGGTTTTCGCTACGGTGTCAATATTGGCGCAAGTGTGGCAGCCAAGGCCAAGTTACCCGACGGCGAATTGGCTGCCGGAGACAAAATCAAGGGACAGGTTGGCTTCGAAGTGCCGACAAGCGCAAAGGGACTGATGTTCGAATTCACCAGCGATCTGTTCAACAACGACAAGGTGCTGGTAACGCTGCCGGAGCTGAAATAGCGCTGGCAGCCATTGACAAACCGAGCCCGCGCAGCCGAATTTCCAGTGAGAACATTCACCTCAAGCCATAACGGTCATTTAGTGAGTGCAATCAATGAAGACTCGAAGGTAATCAAGCCATGAATAATATATTGATGGCTTGAAACGCAGGTGATGCCCGCAGGGGCATTAAGACTTTTGATGCAAGGACATCTATGAAAAACTTACAAAAACCACGACGCACGTTGTTGGGGTTGGTGGGCGGCGCGGTGGTGTTGTGCTGTGGCCTCTCCACCTGCGTGGCGGTCTTCTCGCCGCGCAACACACCGGCGGCGACGCCGACGGCGGTGATCGTGTTGCAGCCCGCGGAGGGCGTAACAGTGATGCCATCTGCGACAGTGGAACCGACGAGCGCGCCGACTGCTGTGCCGGCGCCCACATCGACGCCGGATGCGCAGGCTGAGGTGGATGCGTATAAGCTGGCGATTGGCCGGATCGCGGGGCCGACGGGCGAGGCGCTGACGACGTTTAGCGCGATGATGACCGAAGCCGGAAAGACGCCGGCGCTGCTGGCTGATACTGATTGGCGCTTGCGGATGGCGGCGGTGCTGGCGGCGATGAAGCTTCACGCGGATGAATTCCGCAAACTGACGGCGCCGGCGGGATTGGAAGACGTAGACGCGCTGGTGGAGCAGATGGCCGACAAATTGACGAGCGCGGCGGATCAGTTTGCGGCTGGGCTGGATGCGAATGACGCGGCGAAGATTCTGCTGGCGAATGAGGCGCTGCGTGATGCGAACGCGCTGACGGATGAGATCACGCGCCGACTGACGGGAGCGCCAGTGAGCGCGGCGACACCGGCAGCGCCGCAGCGCGTCCAGGTGGCCGGCGGGGGGGATGCGGTCAACATCAGCGCCGAGGCAAGCACTGAGCCGGCGGCGGTCACTGGCGCACCGGTTTCGACGAATGCGACGGGTCAGGATGCGCAGGGCAATGACATCGTGGAGCCGGCGTGGCTACCTTGTACTGAAGGGCAGATCAAGGGCAGCCAGAACAACAAATATCACATGCCAGGCGGCCGGTATTACGCGCGCACATTCAGAAACGTGATGTGCTTCAACACTGAAGCTGAGGCGCAGGCAGCAAATTTTGTGCGGGCAATGAATCAGTGATTATTGCGTGCCCGAGATAGACATCAATCGAAGAGCCGGCGACAGTGAGCCTTGAAACGCAGGTAATGCCCGCAGGGGCATTAAGACGCGGATGTGGACGCGCTCATCAAGCGCTCATCCATGCCGGCGGGATGCTCGCCGTCGTCCATTCCAGTGGGACGCTCACTGTTTGCTATCGCCACCCCGCAACTAGGTGTGCAGTCTTCGCCGTATCGCGCCAGCGAAGCGTGCAATGGGGCTAACCCGCCCATGCCGGGAGTGGTGTTCTTCGTCTTACGCCGCCGCAACGACCTACGAGGCGCTCGGCGCGCCATATCTGCTGGCTCGCGAGCGGCCGCCGGCGTCGGTTACCAGACCACGCAGGGCATGGGGCAGTGCCGGCGCATCGCCGAGATGCCGCGCGAGGCGCGCG
>JBDHWI010000249.1:0-3003 GCA_039810125.1 Thermoflexales bacterium
GTTTGCACAGGCGCAAGGTGGCGCGCATGGTCGCGGCATCGCCGGCATGGCCGCCACACGCGATGTTCGCCGCACCTACATGCGGCAAAATTGCAGCGTCGTCACCGATACCCTCGCCACAGTCACAGTTCAAAATGATCAGCTTCATGTCATCACAACGCGGTTGGAGCTTGTGACTCTCCAACCGCTATTCTCCCCTCTCCTGCAAAAATCACTCAGCCGGCGCAAAGGCACCCTTGCTACACTCACGACGTGCGAGGTGCGACGTGAACAAGCATTTGACGGTGGTTGTTGCTTTAGCCTTGATGCTGGCGCTGGCCGGCTGTGCGCCGAACGCGCCGGCGGAGACCCGCGCCAGCCTGGACGGCCTGCGCTCCAATGTGAACACCGACAAGTTCACACGGGCGCTGGAGCCGCGCACATTCGTCTTCCCGCAAGATCACGGTCCGCACAACGATTTTCAACTGGAGTGGTGGTACTACACCGGCAACCTGACCGACGTGACTGGCCGGCACTTCGGCTATCAGCTCACCTTCTTTCGCAACGCGCTTGTGCCGCCAGATCAACAGCCGGCAGTGGAAGCGCGCTCCAGCGATCTGGCATTCACGCAGGTCTACTTCGCGCACTTTGCCATCACCGATAGCGGCGCGAATGCGCATGTGGCATTTGAGAAGTGGAGCCGGGGCGCTGGCGGGTTGGCTGGCGCGCAATCGCAGCCCTTCAAGGTCAATGTTGAAGACTGGTCGGCAATGAGCAGCCTGCCGGGTGGCGACGCGACTTCGGTGCGCTTGCAGGCGCAGGACGGCGGCTACAGCCTCACGCTCAATCTCACCTCGCTCAAGCCGATCGTGCTGCACGGCGAACGCGGCCTGAGTCAGAAATCGAATGCGCGCGGCAACGCATCGTATTACTACTCGATGACGCGCATGGCGACAGAGGGCACGATCACCACACCACAAGGCGCGTTCAAAGTGGCCGGCAACAGTTGGCTTGACCGCGAGTGGAGCACCAGCCTGTTAGATGAAAATACCGAGGGCTGGGATTGGTTCTCGCTGCAGTTCGACGACGACCGCGAGATGATGTATTTCAAGCTGCGCGAAAAAGGCAGCGACAAGATCGTCTTCGACAAAGGCACGTTCGTCCAGGCCGATGGCACGAGCGAACTGATGTCAGGCGGCAGCGCGCAGATCAATGTGCTGGCCACCTGGACCAGTCCAGACAGCGGTGTGACGTATCCAGCAAAGTGGCGCATCGTGGCGCCGGCGCGTCAGTTGGATGTGGAGATCACACCGCTCATTCCCGATCAGGAGATGGATCTTTCGCAACGCTACTGGGAAGGTGCGGTGACCTTCAAGGGCACGCTGGCCGGCAAGCCAGTCGCCGGCGCCGGCTATGTCGAGCTCACCGGCTATGGCGCGCAGCATGATGCGCAGATCAATGCCGTGCGGTGAGTGTGCGCATCAGACAGACACCCCTTCAGACTCCTTTGAGGAGTCTGGTGAGGCTTGCTTGCTCGCTACTTGCCGCTGTAGCCGTGTGGATGGGATTGATGCCACTCCCACGCGCTGCGCACGATCTCTTCAAGGCTGGCAAATTTCGGCTCCCAGCCAAGTTCTTTCTGGATCGTCTCAGATGATGCGATCAGCACGGCGGGGTCGCCAGGCCGGCGCGGGCCAACGACCGCTGGAATCGGGTGGCCGGTGACGCGGCGCGCGGTGTCGATCACTTCCTTCACCGTGTACCCCTTGCCGTTGCCCAGGTTGTATTTGCGCGTGCCGAGCGTGTCCAGCCCTTCCATCGCCAGAATATGCGCGTGCGCCAGATCGATCACGTGGATGTAGTCACGCACGCAGGTGCCATCCTTCGTCGGGTAATCATCGCCGAAGATGGTGATGTGCTCGCGCTGGCCGAGCGCCACTTGCAGCACCAGCGGGATCAGATGTGTCTCGGGGTCGTGATCTTCACCACGATCTGGCGAATCGCCGCAGGCATTGAAGTAACGCAGGCAGGCATATTTCAGACCATAGATACGGTTGAACCAGTACAGGAGTCGCTCGACGAAGAATTTGCTCTCGCCGTAGGGCGAGCCAGGCACGATGGGGAAGTTCTCGTCGATGGCGTCGAACTTCTTATCTTCCGGCAGATCGAACAGATTGGCCGTCGATGACAGGATGAAGCGCTTGACATCATGCGCCACCGCCTGTTCCAGTAGATTGGCTGCGTTGACGAGGTTGTCGCGCAGATACATCAGCGGCTTCTGCATGCTCTCGCCGACCAGCGTGTAGCTGGCGAAGTGCATGATGCCGTCGATGTTTGGGTTCTCATCGAACAGGCGCTTGACGGCGGCGGTGTCGGCCAGATCGCCCTGCACGAACTTGGCCTTTGGATGCACGGCTGCGGCGTGGCCCTGGTAGAGGTTATCAAACACGACGACGTCGTAGCCGGCCTTGATCAGCTCGGCGGTGGTCATGCTGCCGATGTAGCCGGCGCCGCCGGTGACCAGAATTTTATTGAGTGATTTCATGTCTTCCCTGCATGCGATTTTAGTCTAGGGAGATGGTCGTTTACAGGGAAAGATGCCGCAACAAAACAGGCTGCCACCCTCAATCGAGGCGTCTATCAGATGGATTGGCGCACGGTTCCACCCCAACCGCAATCTCCATCTCCTAGTCACCCGCCCAACACTGCACCTAGCGCCTCACCCAGGCTGCGCACGGGGATGAGGCGAAGTTCCGCCGGCGGGTGCTCGATCTTGCGCGCAGTCTTGGGCAGCACACAGCGCGTGAAGCCGAGCTTGGCCGCTTCATTCAGGCGTTGATTCAGCAGGCCAACGCTGCGAATCTCACCACTCAGCCCCACCTCGCCGATGATCGCTAAATCATTCGGCACAGCGATGCCCTTGCTGGCGCTGGCGATTGCAATGGCGGTGGCGAGGTCGGCGGCCGGCTCGTCGATCGTCATGCCGCCAACCACGTTCACAAATACATCCTGATCATGCAACTT
>JBDHWI010000250.1:0-2996 GCA_039810125.1 Thermoflexales bacterium
CATCTGGCCGACGGCGTGCAGTTGATCCACGACGACACGCACTGGATCGATCTGCATGGCCGCAGCGACCGCACCGGCTCAGCCACCAACCTGGCCGGCTTCAGCGGCCTCGCCATCTACGAGGCCGAAGACTGGACGCCCTTCATGTCGTTGTTGCGCTGGGCCGAGATCGCGCATGCCGGCAAGAGTGCGGTAAAAGGCAACGGCTGGCTGCATCTGCCAGCACTCCCACCCGGTCAGCTTGCCGTCGCCAATGAGTCGCTCTTCTTGCAGGAGGAGATGACAGATGATTGATCACGCGGCAGCGTCGTTGACGTTCCGCCGACCTGGGGATCATTCCACATGACAACCACCACCGCTCTCCCGCTGGCGCCATCGCCGCAAGCATCGACCGCCATTCAAGCAGTCGAAACACTGATCGTCGAAGATTTTGGCGCGTTCGTGGGCCGGCACAGCGAGCGCCTGCGCGTCACCGTGAAGGGTGAGCTAAAAGTCGAAGCGCCGTTGATTTACCTGCGCCAGGTGCTGATCAAAGGCAGGGGCGCCAGCCTGAGCAGCGACGTGGTGCTGGCCTGCGCCGAGCGCGGCATCGCCATCCACTTCGTGACAACGAAGGCCGGCGCTTCGCTCTATACCGATGGTTTGACCGGCACCGTGCAGACGCGGCGCGCGCAACTGCTGGCCTATCAGGACCAGCGCGCCACCACTCTCGCCCTTGCCTTTGCCAAAGCCAAGATCAACAACCAGGCCGCGCTGCTGAAATACCACAGCAAGAGCCGCAGGGCGAGCGAGCCGGCGATCAGCAATGAGCTGCAGGTGATTCTGCATGAGGTGCTGGATCACGATGCCGAATTGGAGGAGTTGGCAGCGCGCGTGCAGGTTGACGTTGCCTCGCCATCGTCGCCAACAAAGCCACCCTCGACGCCGCCCATCGAGCGCGTGCGCAATGCGCTCATGTCCATTGAGGGCCGCGCAGCCAAGCGCTACTGGGCCGGCGTGAAACTGTTGGTGCCGTCAGAGTTGAACTGGCCTGCGCGCACCGGGCGCGGCGCGCGCGATCCTTTCAACAGCGCGCTGAACTACGGCTATGCCATTCTGGCGCGCATGGTTGAGCAGGCGGTGGTGCTGGCCGGACTCGATCCCTTTGCCGGCTTCGTTCACACTGATCGGCCTGGCAAACCCAGCCTCACGCTTGACCTGATTGAGGAATTTCGCCAGCCAGTGGTCGACCGCACGCTGTTGGGCATGCTGGGCAAGGGCATGCAACTGGCTGTGCGCAGCGACGGCATGCTGGACGACGACACCCGCCGCAGCATCGCCGAGCGCATCGTGGCGCGCATGGAGGAGAGCGCCGAACGCTACGAGGGCAAGCGCCGGCCACTGCGCGAGATCGTGCAGTGCCAGGCGCGCCACATTGCCACCTTTGTGCGTGGCGACCGGCTGACCTATGAAGGTTTCATCGTCACCTGATCCGCGTTCATTCCCCTTCCAAAGGGAAGGGGTTGGGGACGAAGGCTCACCGCTGAGAGATTGAAGATGAACTGCATCATCATCTACGACATCCGCAGCAATCGCGCGCGTGGCCAGGTGGCTGACCTGTGCATGGATTATGGCCTGAATCGCATCCAATTCAGCGCCTTTGCCGGCAATCTGCTGCGCACGCACCAGGAGGAGTTGATGAAGAAAGCGCAGGCGCGGCTGGGCAAGCAGGCCGGCAAGGTCTACCTGTTCTGCATCGGCGATGCCGAATGGAAGCAGCGGTTGGAGGTGTTGATTCAACCCAAACCACAAGAAGAGGACAAGCCGGCGTGAATATGCGGCTTGTGGCATTCATCAGCACACGCATCACTGAGCACTCATGTTTACTGTCACCGATCTCAAGCAAATGGGCTATTGCCCGCGCATTCCATACTATCGCTATTGCCTGCCGGGCGTGCATGTGGCATCGACCTATAACATGCAGCACGGCGCGCAGGCAGGCCAGGCCACAGAAGACCTGGAACATCGCCGCAGCCTGCGGGCGTATGGGTTGCGCGAAGGCGAGCGCCAGTTCGATCTGCCGCTCAGCAGTGAGATTGTCAGCCCAATGCTGGGTGAGCCAGTCGGGTTGAATGGCCGGCTGGATATGCTCATCGTTGCGGGTGTCGCGAGTGATTCAGCGCGTGAGTGGATTCCGGTGGACTACAAGGATTCCATGTCGGGCGGGGCGCCGGAAGATCGCAGCGGCCGGCGGGCGCGTGTGGCTGCGCAACGCAACTGGCAGGTGCAATTGGCCGGCTATGCGCTGCTGCTGGAGGTGCTGCACGGCGTGACGATCCAGCGCGGGTTCATCTATTACATCCCGCGCAGGCGAGCGACGGAGGTGCCGATCGACGCGGCGTTGCGCGCCGAAACGCTTGCCTTGCTGCGTGATCTATGGGACAGTGTGGCGCATGAGCGGATGCCAGAGGCCACGCCGTTTCGCGCGCGGTGTGCGGCGTGTGAGTATCGCTTGCTCTGCAACGACGTTTGATGCACAATAGCCGGTGTCGCCGCGCGAAAACGCGGCATGTTTTGGCGCAAAAATCGGTTTTCGCGAAAGCAAGGGGGCAGATAGCAAAAGGAGGGTGAACAGCAAGGAAGATGAATGTAACAGAAGCTCGTGGAGGCCGGCGATTTGCATTTTTGGATGTAAATGCCCTGCGAGGATTGGAAATCGTAATCGGTTGAACTAACCAAACTCCGAACGAGGAGACTGAAACGCACGTCGCCGGTATCAACGAACCAGGGTGGCGTAGTTGAACTAACCAAACTCCGAACGAGGAGACTGAAACCCGCTTAAGTCGTCCTGCGTCTGCACTCGCGTTCCATGTTGAACTAACCAAACTCCGAACGAGGAGACTGAAACACACGGCCTTCGAGGGCCGCACACCGCTCTAGATCCGGTTGAACTAACCAAACTCCGAACGAGGAGACTGAAACGTGCCTTCGAGACGCCATCTAATCAACTTGTCTTC
>JBDHWI010000251.1:0-2921 GCA_039810125.1 Thermoflexales bacterium
GCCGGCGGCATGGAGCGCCTCAACGCCATCCGCGCCGGCGAAGAGAGGCAGCCGCTGTTGACTGAGTGCCGCACACAGTGGAAGACGCACGACCGCCGCACTGAAAAAGTGGTCGTGTTTTATCACGGCCTTACCAATTGTCCGGCGCAGTTTGTGTATCTGGCCGATGTGTTCTTTGAGCGCGGCTATAACGTCATCATTGCGCGGCATCCCTATCACGTGTATGCAGACCGTGATCCAGCCCATCTCGCATCACTGACGGCGGCGGGTTACCGCGACATGGCTGACGCATCCATCGACGCGGCGCGTGGGTTGGGTGAGCAAGTCTATGTCGTCGGACTTTCGGGTGGCGGCACGGTGGCGGCATGGGTGGCGCAGCATCGCGCGGATGTCGCGCGCGCCGTCATGCTTGCGCCGTTTTATGGCAGCGGATTCATGCCGGCGTTCATCAATCGTTTCGGCATCAACCTGCTCACGCGCATCCCGAGCATCACGCTGCCCGGCGCGACGATCATCCCGTATGCCTACCCAGGCAACACCACGCGCGCCATGGGCGAGACGATGCTGCTGGGTGAGTCGGTAAGCCGGCTTGCCGACAATCACAAGCCGGCGACGACCAGCCTGGCGCTGCTTTACAACGAGAATGACCGCACCGTGAACAACAGCATGGCAGTCAATGTGATGAAGGCGTGGGCGCGCACTGGCATCACGCCTGAAATCTACGTGATGCCGGCGTCGCTGGGTTTGCCTCACGACATCATCGACATGAACCAGGACGTGAAGGACCCGGAGTTGGTCTACACCGCTGTGGTGGATATCGTCGAGGGTCGACAGCCAACCTTGAAGTGAGCCGGCGCAGTCAGCTTGCGCACAACACACAACGAGGCGGAGATCAGCTCCGCCTCGTCAGCGGCGCTAATTGCAGGCGCCGCGCATGTGCAACTCGGGCGCCGGCCCAAGAAAACGGTCGAAGGCGAGATCGAGTTGCACCGCATCACCGTTGAATGTGCAGGTGAGTTGTGGAGCGAAGGGCGCCTTGGTCAGCATGACAATCGCGCTGAGCGTGCTCTCGCTCGTCCACGCGGCGCTGCCGGCGCATGGCAATTGCCTCAGGTTCCATCTGCCGCTGCTGGCGAACAAATTCAATTCGCCTTCAATCCACTTCCCCAAACCCAACGGCAGCACATATTCGCCATTCGCATGGGAGAAGGCCAGCGCTATCGCATCAGCACGGACGTCGAAGTGCAATGACGTGATGTGCGCCGGGTTGGACTCCATGCGATAAATTTTGCCATTCAATTCGCCGGCGATGGTGCTGGTTTTCGGCCCGACGACCGGCGCAATTGCCAGTGCTTGCATCGTCGCTTGCAGTGCGCTGTGTGCGGCGGGATCCTCGGCCAGTGGGGCCGACTGCATCGCCGGCAGCAGGTGTTCCCAGATCTTGTTCAGCACCGCCTGCATGTCATCCACGCCGGAGGTGATCGCGATCACTGCATCCTGATCGGGCATGACGATGCAGTACTGACCAAAAGCGCCATCGCCGCGATAGGCATTGTGCTGGCAACGCCAGAACTGATAGCCATAGCCCTGTTCCCAGTCGGAGCCATTGGCAGCGTTGGTGCTGGAGGCATTGTCCACCTGAAAGGCGGTGGCTTCATTCACCCAAGCCTCAGCGAGCAGACGCTTGCCCTGCCACACGCCCTTCTGCAAGTAGAACTGGCCAAATTTGGCGATGTCGTTGGTCGTGATGTTCAAGCCCCAGCCGCCGACGTTGATCCCGCGCGGGTCGCTCTCCCACCAGGCGCCTTCGATGCCAAGCGGTGCAAACAGACGCGGGGTGAGGTAATCAAGTAGCGTCTGACCGGTAACCTTTTGCAGGATGGCCGACGCCATGTAGGTAGCTGCGCTGTTGTAGACGAAATGCGTGCCCGGTGCATACGGCACTGGCGCGGAGAGGAAGCCGCGCGCCCAGTTGCCGTCCGGCTGCGTCACTGTGCGCTCGGTGGTGTCGACGTCCTGTCCGCCGCTCATCGACAGGATGTGGCGGATTTTCATCGCCTGCAGGTTCTCACTTGGCTCCGCCGGCGCGTCATCCGGGAAGAATGACAGCACGGCGTCATTGATGCTGAGCAAGCCTTCCTGCACGGCAAAACCGATCGCGGTGGAAGTGAAACTTTTGCTGAGCGAAAACAGCATGTGCTGCGCATCACGCTGGTATGGCGACCACCAGCCTTCGGCGATGACCTGTCCGTGCCGCAGCAACATGAAGCTGTGCAGGTATTTGATATCGCGGTTGACTGATTCGATGAATGCCAGGATGGCGCTTGAAGACACCCCCTGAGCTTCAGGGGTAGAGCGGGGAAGGTTGTTTGTAGTCATGACAGCGTTGTCCATGCTAGCCTGAATCGCCGGCATGGCAAATTGCCGTGCCTAGGGCGCGTGTGGCGCGCCGGCTAGCAGCGCCGCAGATGAACCCGCACCGGGCCAAAGTGGGATGTCATTCGTTGGCTGGTCGGGGAACCACTTCTGAAAAATTGCGCCATACGTGCCATCAGCCTGCATCTCCTGCAGGGTGAAGTTCACCAGATCGCGCAGCGCAGAGCTTTCGTGTGGCACGGCGATGCCGATCGGCATGCCGTTCGACACGAAGATGGTCTGGCTGAAATCCATGCTGCGCTCGGTTGCGCCGTTGCGGATGATGCCCCCGATAGCAAGGTCAACCTGGTTTCCATCGAGCGCGGCCGCCGCATCGTTCACGGGGGTGAATTGGGCAACGGCTGGATTGTTGAACCAGCGTCGCGCCATCTCGCGCAGCAGATCGACCTCGAAGCCATCGGGCTGGCCTTCACCATTCAATGCGGAGAAAGGGGATGCGCCGGCGTTGAAGCCGATGCGCACCGCGCCGGTTGACCGGATGCCGC
>JBDHWI010000252.1:0-2904 GCA_039810125.1 Thermoflexales bacterium
TCTCTTCTCTCTTCTCTCTGTCTCGCAAAGTCGACGTTGCGTTCAGGATGCTTTCGCGCAATTACGCCAGCACCGCCTGCAAGTCAGCTGTCTGTAACAGTTGACTGAAGCGCGAGAACGGGTCGCCCATCAACGCGATGCGGTTGCCATACTCAGCCACTTCGCCATGATCGAGAATCAGGATGTCGTCGGCGCGATGCACCGTGTCCAATCGATGTGCGATGATGATGGCGGTGCGTCTCGGCTCGCCGAGCAACTTGTCGATGGCATGTTCGATGCGCCGCTCGGTTGCCGGATCGAGCCGCGATGATGCCTCATCCAGGATGACCAGGCCGGGGTCGCGCAAGAACACACGGGCGAACGCCAGCAACTGTGCCTCGCCGGCGCTCAAACCCTTGCCGCCGCTTTCCAACTCGGTGTCCAGCCCCTTCGGCAGCGCATCGAACCAGTCCGACAGTTCCAGATCGCGGATCACCTCGACCACGCGCGCGTCGGGAATCGATGCATCGAACAGTGTGAGGTTCTGGCGCACGGTGGCGCGAAACAGTTGCACATCCTGCGTCACCATGCCGATGTGATTTGGGATGTCGTCGAGTTTGATGTCGCGCAGGTCATGCCAGTCACTCTCTTCCGCTCCAGGCCTCTCCCCCCGGGAGCGAAAACCAGGATCACCAAGCATCACGCCGCCTTCGTTCACGTCATATAACCGGAAGAGCAGACGCGCGATGGTGGTCTTGCCGCTGCCGGTGCGACCCAGCAGCCCCAGCACCTGGCCAGGCTGCAATTCAAAGGAGACCTGCTTCAGCACTGTGTCCTTGTCGTTGTAGCCAAAGGTAACGTCTTCAAAGGCAACGGCCAGTGGTCCTTCGGACAACCTGTACGTGCCGGCGTCTTCCAGCTTGCTTCGCATGGCCTGCAGCTCGCGCAGGCGCATGATGCTGCCGGCGGCCTTCTGAAAAAGCTCCATCTCCTGCGTCAGAAAGCGCAACGGCCCAAAGATCGTGTCGGTGTAATACACGATCATGTAGACCGTGCCGATGGTGATATGACCATTGGTGAACAGCAGGTAGCCGGCGATGAACGCCAAAATGCGCCCCATCACATTCCAGAAGCTGAACATCTGCCACACGGCCATGCCTTTCACGCCGGCCTTGCCTTCGGCCTGCTGCACCTCGCGCCCTTTCACAAACAATCCGCGCATCACATAGTCGGTCGCGCCGCTGGAGCGAATGTCCTCTGTGCCGGAAAGTTGCTCTTCAAGATAGCCATACAGATCGGCATGCTTCTCGCGCGCAGTCTTCCAGTGCGGCACGGCGATGCTGCGCACCTTGTTCATGGCGAACAGCGCAGCGATGCTGAAGATCACCAGCCCGACGCCGATGCGCCAATCTTCCAGCGACACCACGATCAGGATGGCGATCAACAGAATGAGGTTGCCCAGCACCTGGACGACCAACTGCGAGAAGAACATCGCCAGATCCATCACATCGCCATCGATGCGCTCGATCATCTCGCCCGGTGTTCTGGCGTTGTGATACGACATGTCCAATTGCATGGCGTGCAGCGCAAGGTCGGCGCGCAGCCAGTTCGTCGCCGTCCAGCCGACTTTTTCACCCACATAGGTGGCTGAGACCGACATAGCCTGCACCAGCAGCGCAAACAGCAGGAACAGGCCGCCTGCGATCAGCAGCGGCTGCAATGGAGCGCCGGCCTGCGCCGCATCCAAAAAGATGCGGATGATCTGCGGGTTAATCACGCGCAGGCCGATCACTGCAAACAACAAAACAGCCAGCAACACGACCCAGCGCCACTGCGGCTTCAGATATTTGGCGAGCAGTTGCCAGTACTCGCGCAAGGGAATATTCATGTGTTTATTGAGCGGTTCTCACCGCCACCCATCAAAGTGGTTTGCGGTACACAATATCGGTCTTCACCGGCTTGAAGCCGCATGCCTCATACACGCGCAGCGCGCCGGTCGGGTTGGTCGCATCCACACCCAGTGCGGCCTCGGTCATGCCCAACGCCTTGTGCATGCGCAGACTCTCAGTAATGAGCGCGCGCGCCAACCCACGCTTGCGAAAAGGCCGGCGCGTGCTGATGCCTTCGGTATAGCCGCGCTTGCGATTTAGCTTTGCGTTCTCCTCGTGATCGATGAAGTTCTGCACCATGCCGGCGACCTGATTCGTCTCGATGTGCCATGCCACCTTCCACAGCGCCGGCTGAAAGAACAACGGGTCTTGCAGCCACGACTGATAGCGCGCTTCATCCGGCTCACTGAAGCCGTTGTGGTCGCGGAACGCTTCCACGTCGGCATCCCAGATGGCGCGGTAATGCTCAGGCTTTACCTCACGAATCTCGAAGCCTTCAGGCAGCGGGAAGTCGAGGATGGGCGTCACACCGTCCAGCGGGCGCGACATCTCGTAGCCCCAGCGCGCCGGCGCACACCCTTCCACGCTCAGGAAATCCTTCAGCCATACCTGCGTGTCGTTTGCCCACACTTCAATCACGGTGTTCGGGTTGCGCGGCAAGGCCGCATCGATCTCATGCACGCGCGCTGTGAACCACGACCACATCGCCGGCATCAGCGCATCACGCTGCGCCGGCAGGCTGATGCTGAAGCCGTAGCGTCGCGTGCCGTCCGTTTGCTCAACGCGCGAGACGCGGCCAAACGCAGCCGCCCCATTGACGTTTTCCACGATCAGCACATCCTGTCGCAAATCGCTGCTCGTCTGACCTTCCAGAAAGTTCTTCAACCACGCAGCGGTGGGATAAAAGCTCAGGTGATCGACGTCGCTTGTGGCGGCGGTCACCTGCGCGATGCCGGCATAGTCGGCATCGCTTTCGAAATGGCGAAACGTGAAGCCGGCCACTGTTGGCAAGGTCACGGGTGTTGTTTCAATCGTC
>JBDHWI010000253.1:0-2864 GCA_039810125.1 Thermoflexales bacterium
GCAAGATCGGAGCGGGTGGGGGAAGCCATGAAATCGCGTGGGCCGGTTTGTGATCGTGCAGAGCGAATCACCAGCGTCGGCGTATGGATCGTCGGCAGCAAGTCCGATAAATCGGCAGCGGGCATCGCGCCCGCGTCATACACGGCAGCTTCCGTCGCCGGCGCGCATGCCAGCGTGAAGCTGCCGTCTGGCTTCGGCAACAGGCCATGCCGGCAATAGTCATCGAAGACCCGCGCATCCCATGCAGAGAACGGCAGTCGCGCACCGAGCTTGTCTTTCATCTCATCGATGGATGCAAATTCGCTGCGCCGACGGGCTGCGCCATTTGCCTCATCGCTGCGATGGCGGTATGCCGCCGGCGGCAAAATCACGGGGTCGATCAACAGCAGCCTGTCAAATAGATCGCCGCGCCGCGCAGCGGCTTCAGCGATGGCGTGCCCGCCGAGTGAGTGGCCGACGCCAATCAAGTGGTCAGCCTGCGCGTCCTGTGCTGCTGCGATCACATCTTCTGCAAAGATGCGCCATTCCAGCGGCAGCGCCGGCGCATCGCTGCGGCCATGCCCACGCAGATCGATTGCGATGCAGCGGTTCGGCAATCGCTCGATCACTGCATCCCAGCAGCGCGCGTGAAAACTCGCGCCGTGCGCAAAGAGCAGCGCCGGCGATTCGCCGCGCCAGTCAAACATGCACATCTCACCGCCGGCTCGCGGCAGAAACTTTTCAATCGGCTTGCGCATGATGTGAGCTTCCTGATGATACCTGCCGGCGCAGTCGCTTTCGGTATACTGCTTGCAAACCGACTGGTCAGTCGGTCGGAATGATCTGTGTTGAGACATGACAAAAGACACCAATGACGCTGTTGATGTGGCTGCATGGGAGGGCGATGCCGGCAGCACACGCCATCGCATCCTCGACGCCGCGCTGGATGTGTTCTCGCGTGAAGGCTATCACGCCACGCGCATGGATGACATCGTGCAGCGCTCCGGCGCTTCCAAAGGTGCAATTTACTTTCACTTCCCGAACAAGGAGAAACTTTTTCTCGGCCTGGTTGACCAATTTGCCGATCTGCTTGAGCGGCGGGTGAAGGCGGCCATCAAGCAGGAAGACGCCGGCATGGTGCGCGTGCGCATCGCGGTCACCACCTGCCTGGAAACATTCTCAAAATATCGCCGGCCAGCGAAGATCCTGCTGGTGCAGGCTGCCGGCATCGGCAAAGCCTTCGAGGACAAGCGCAACGCCACAAACGAGCGCTTCGCAAAGTTGATTGCCTTGTATCTTGATGAGGCTGTCGCACTGGGCGAGATTCCGCCGTGCGACGTGGATGTGATTTCATCGGCGTGGATGGGCGCAATCTACGCGCTGGTGATTCGCTGGGTGACGACGAATGAGCCGGCGCCAGAGCGCATCGTAAACGCGCTGGTGCCGGCTCTATTGATGAGCGTGGGCTACACCGCGCAGGGTAAACCGCATGACAGACCGCACCGACGCGCCGCGCGCGAGTGACTGGGATGCGATGCCGAACGCGGCGCCGGCGCGATTGGTCAGCGCAGCCATCGCGGTGGATCCGGTGGATCCGCTTGTATTCCTGCGCGGCGCGCGCGGCATGGAGCGCGTGAGCTATGTCGCGCCGCGCGCGGTATGCGCAGTGCATGGCATCGGCGCAGCCGCACAGATGTTTGCCTATGGCGCGCGCCGCTTCGAAGAGATTGCAGTGCAGGCGCGCGCGCTGTTCGATGGCGCAATCTTGCCCGACAATGCGCCGGCTGAGGCGCTGCCGGCGCTGGTGGGTGGCTTTGCCTTCACGGATCATTTTGTTCCAGACCACGTGTGGGCGGCTTTTCACCCCGCGCATTTCATCCTGCCGCACGTGCAACTGGCGCAGGTGAACGGGCAATGCTGGCTGACGGCGAATGCGCTGGCGCAACGCGATGAAAACCTGCGTGAAACACAACATGCGCTGCGAGAGGCATTGCAGGAGCGAGCAGATTGGCTGGCTGCTCAGCCGGCCATCCAACCACCTGCGCCTGCACGCGCGACGATGAGCTACCCCATGCCGCGTGAGGCGTGGCGCAAGATGATCGTTCATGCGCTCGATCACATCCGGAGCGGCAACCTGGACAAAGTGGTGCTGGCGCGCATGTGTGAATTGCGCTGTGCTGCGCCGATTGAAGTTGAGCCGGCGCTACAACGCTTGAACGCGCGCTTCGAGGGTTGCTATCGCTTTCTTTTTGAGCCGCGCGCCGGCCACGCTTTCTTCGGCGCGACGCCGGAGTTGCTGGTTTGCGTGGCAGGCGATCAGCTTGAGACGATGGGACTGGCCGGCTCCATCCGCGCTGGTAGGGATGCGGATGAAACCGCGGCGCTCGCCGGCCAAATGCTGCACAGCGCAAAGGACTTGCATGAGCATGCATTGGTGGTGCGCATGATCTGCGAACGACTCGCGCCACGCGCCCTGGCCTTGCAGGCTCCGAATCAGCCAGGCGTGATGACGCTCAACAATATCCAGCACCTGCACACGCCGATCACGGCAACATTGCGTGAGGCCGAAGGGGTGCTGCCGTGGGTGGAGCGATTGCATCCGACGCCGGCGCTGGGCGGACAACCCTGCGACGAGGCCATGCGCTTCATCGAGGTCAACGAGCCGGTGCTGCGCGGCTGGTATGGCTCACCGGTCGGCCTGATTCGCCCAACCCTCGATGGCGAGTTCTGTGTGGCAATTCGCTCGGCAGTGGCGCACGACCATCGCGCCTGGCTCTATGCCGGCTGCGGCATCGTCGCCGACTCCTTGCCTGACAACGAATGGGATGAAACTGCAGTGAAGTTCAAGGCGATGTTGCTGGCGCTTGGAGAGGGGTGAGACTGGC
>JBDHWI010000254.1:0-2858 GCA_039810125.1 Thermoflexales bacterium
GAAGCCGAGGCGTGGTATCGGCGCTCACTGGAGCTGGCGAAAACGCAAGGCGCCAGGTCACTTGAGTTACGCGCCGCGATGGCGCTGGCGCGCTTGTGGCAAGGGCGCGATGAGCGCAAGCGCACCGAGGCGCGCGCCGTCCTGGCCGAAATCTACGGCTGGTTCACCGAAGGCTTCGACACGCCTGATCTTCGAGAAGCCGGGGCATTGTTGGCGTAGTCAGCCCCACTTCGCCCCTTGACTAAGCCGTCGCCTACGCGTTCAGCCAGGCGTAGGTTACGCGCATACCAGCCGTAAAAGGGCACATGATAGACTGAGCGTGGAATGCCGGACTCATCGCGCCTTTGCCGGCGCAGCCTGGCGGCGGTGCTGGCTGTCGCGCTATTCAGCGTCGCTGCGTGCAACAGTGAACCAACGCCGGCGATCACGCCGACCGCACCACCCATCACACCGACGATCCTTGCATCGCCCACACCGCAGCCCACGTCTACGCCGACGCCGGCGCCCACCCCCACGCCCAGCCCCGCACAGTTGAACAGCGCTGCGCAGCGCGCCGCGTTCGACGGCGACTATGCGCGCGCCATTCAGCTTGAGCAACAGGCGCTGGCATCACTTGCGCCGGCGAGCGAGCAGGCGCTGCAAGCGCAGCTCAACATCGGCCAATGGCATATTGCCAACAACGAGACCCGCGCCGCCATCGATGCGCTCGCGCCATTGCGCAACAGCCAGCCGGCAAGCCCAGACTCCCAGTCACTTCAGCGCGATGCGCACTTGCTGACAGGGCGCGCCACGCAGCTCGCCGGCGATGCGCTTGCCGCAACGGCCAGTTTCTCGGCGGCGCTCAGCGCTGGCTCGGTGCTGACGCCCTGGCTGAACCTGTGGATCGGTGATGCGCTGCTGAACAGCCAGCAGATCACCGCCGCGCTGCCCTATTTGCAAGCCAGCCTCGATGGCGCGCCGAGCGTCTCGCAGGAGTTTGCACGCCGCGAAAAGATCGCACTGGCACATCAAATGCTGGGCGACTTCCCGGCGGCGCTGGAACAGTACGACCTCATCCTGAGCCGCGCGCAAAACGCAAGCTACCGCGCGCGCATCTTGTGGGAGAGCGCGCAGGCGCTGCTGGCCGCCGGCAATGCCACCGCCGCGTATCAGCGCATGAGCGAAATCACGGCGCTGTTTCCAAAGACGCCGCAGGCCGCGCAGGCCGTCACTGCGTTGGTAAACGCCGGCCAGCCGGTCGATGAGTTGCAGCGCGGCATCATCGGCTATCACAACGGCTTGTACGAAGCCGCGCGCGATGCCTTTCGCCGCGCCATTGCGTTGTACCCCGACCGCGCGAATGATGTGCGCTATTGGGCCGGCCTGAACTACCTGAAGCTGGGCAGCCCGGCGGACGCGCTGCGCAACTGGGATCAGACCATCGCAGCGAATGCAGGTGACGCGCCGGCGGTGACGCAGGCGCTGGCCGAAAAGGCGAAGTATTACGCCAACGCGAACGACATTGAGAATGCCAGGCTGGCCCTCGCGCAACTGGCCGAAACTGCGCCGGCCAGCAATGCCGGCGCGGAGGCGATGTTCGCAGTGGCGCAACAGTTCGCGCGCAATGCCGATCTGGTGAATGAAGCGGCGCAGGCATATCTCGCCGCAGACGCCTTGCAATTCAACGAGGAGCGCGGCGCAGAGGCGTTGGCGCGCGCCGCCGGCCTGCAATATCGCCTCGGCCAGTTCAATGATGTCATCTCCACCACGCAGACGCTGATACAGAGGTTCCCCGCGCAGTCGCCGGCGCTGTTGGGGCAGCTGTGGCTGGGCAAGGCGCAGATCGCCGCTGGCAACGCGCCGAGCGGCACCGCCACCTTAAAGAACCTCGTTGAGGTTGCGCCGGATTCATACGAAGGCGCGCGCGCGGCAGAGCTGTTGAGCGACCCGAATCGCGCGCCACTCTCACTTCCCCCTTTCTCAGGGAGAGGGGTTGGGAGCGAGGGCGACGCCGCTGAACAGTCAGATGCCGAGGCATGGCTGCGCAGCTGGCTCAATCTCAGCACGACCGTGAACGTGCGCGACCTGCGCGATGACATTCGCAGCGACCTGCGCTTCGCGCGCGGCAGCGAATTGTGGCGGCTTGGCTTCAAGGCTGAAGCGGTGGATGAGTTTGGGGCGTTGCGCGTGGCGCTGGCACAAGACGCACTGGCGCAGTATCAGCTTGCGCTGCACTTCCGCGATATTGGGCTGTATCGGCAATCCATCGCAGCGGCGGACACGCTGATGCGGCTCTCGCCGGCGAAGACACCTTCGAAGCTGCCGGCGTTCATTGCCAGGCTGATTTACCCGACGTATTACGCCGACCTGGTGATGCAACACGCAACCGAGATGGGCCTCGACCCGCTGCTGATTTTCTCACTCATCCGGCAGGAAAGCCTGTTCGAGCCATTTGCGGAATCATTTGCCGCGGCCAACGGCTTGATGCAAGTGATCCCTTCGACGGGGCAGGAGATTCACGGCGATTTGAACTGGCCGGAGAACTACACCACCGCTGATTTGCAGAAGCCCTACGTCAGCGTGCGCTTCGGCACGCATTACCTGAACAAGCAGCGCCGCTTCTTCAACGGTGACCTGTATGCCGCGCTGGCTGCCTACAACGGCGGCGCCGGCAACAGCTTGATATGGAAAGAGCGCAGCGCCGGCGACCCCGATGTGTTCTTCGCGTCGATCAACTTCGAGGAAACGCAGCGCTACATTCGCACCATCGCCGCCAATTACGCCATCTATCATCGACTGTATGGCGGCGAGTAGGGATTTTGGCTTCCTCACGCTCATGTCGCATCTGCCCACAACAGGTTTTCGCGAAGCCGAACGCG
>JBDHWI010000255.1:0-2786 GCA_039810125.1 Thermoflexales bacterium
GGCGAGGGCATTCGCCCCAGCAATACGATGCTCGCCTTCGACCACGCCGTCGAGCTTGGCGTCGATGTGCTGGACGCCGACATGCATATCACCAAAGATGGCGTGCTGGTGTTGATGCACGATGAAACGGTGGATCGCACCACAAACGGCACAGGCGCCATCCGCGACATGACCTTCAGCGAGATCGAGCAACTCGACGCGGCCTATCACTTCTCGACTGATGACGGCAAGACTTTTCCCTATCGCGGCCAGGGTGCGACAGTGCCGGCGCTTGAGACGCTTTTCCAGAAGTATCCCAACATGCACTACGGCGTCGAAATCAAGCAGACGCCGCCCGAAGTGGCGACGCCATTCTGCGCGCTGATCCGCAAGTATCAGATGCAAGACAAGGTGCTGGTGAGCAGTTTCCGCAAGGCGAACATGGATGCCTTTCGGCGCGAATGCCCTGAAGTGGCGACCTCTGCCGTCGAAGACGAAGTGCGGGTGATTTTCTTCGCGCATCTCGTTGGCTTGCACGGACTGGTGACGCCGGCGTATCAATCGCTGCAAATCCCCGAACGTGGCGGCGGTTTTCAATTGCTCACGCCGCAATTCATCGCAGCGGCGCACGCGCGCGGCCTGCAAGTGCAGCCATGGACGATCAACGAGGCAGCCGACCTGCAGCGAATCATGGCGCTCGGTGTGGACGGCATCAACACCGATTTTCCAGACCGGCTGTTGGCGATGAGGGACTAGCGATTCTGGGTGGTGGCTTTTGGGTTGGGCGCAATCTCAAATCGCACTCTGAAATTGGAAATCCAAAATCTCCTACAATCGCCGCACTATGTCGATCCTGAAATTGTTGTCGTGGAACGTGAATGGCATCCGCGCTGCCGAGAAGAAAGGCTTCCTGGATTGGTTGCGCGCAAGCGAAGCCGACGTTGTCGCGGTGCAGGAGACAAAGGCCAGCCCGGATCAGCTTTCGGCGGATTTGCTGGCGCCGGCAGACTACACTGCGCACTGGGCTGCCGCCGAGAAGAAGGGCTACAGCGGCGTCGGAACCTATGTGAGGCACGCTTCGCTCGCCGCGCAAAACATCGTCACCGGCCTGAACGATGCGCGCTTCGATCACGAGGGACGCGTGCTGATCCACGAATTTGAGCCATTCGTGTTCTTCAACATCTACTTTCCGAATGGCGGGCGCGGGCCAGAGTGGGTGCAGCACAAGCTCAAGTTCTACGAACGCTTTCTGGAGGTGGCAAAGGACACCATGCGCGCCGGCCGCAGCGTCATCGTCACTGGCGATGTGAACACCGCCTTCGCCGAGATCGACTTGGCGCGACCCAAGGAGAACGGAAAGAAGAGCGGCTTCCTGCCGGAGGAGCGCACCGCGCTGGGTGCGTTCTTCGACGCCGGCCTCATCGACACCTACCGCATGCTCAATCCAGATGGCCAGAAATACACCTGGTGGGATCAGGTCACCCGCGCCCGCGAGCGCGGCGTGGGCTGGCGGATTGACTACTTCCTCGTCTCACCCGACTTGAAGGATCGCATCATCTCGGCCGGCATCCACGACGACGTGATGGGCAGCGACCACTGCCCCATCAGTCTGACTTTGAAGCGCTAGCTTCATCCGCAGAGGCGCACAGACATAGAGGCGCAAAGCGGACTTCAAAAAAACCTCGCAGGTCTTCATCTTCACTGCGACCTGCGAGGTCTATCTGTCGAAAATTATGCCGTCAACTCAAGGTTTTGCGGCTGGTTCTCCAGGCGTGATAGCCAGTAATGCACGTCAAAGGTATCGTCGCCGCTGAGGTGACGCCACATCTTGATGCGGTTGACGATCTCCAGCCGGCCTGACGCATCCTCGAACCACGGCTCCTGCCGGCTCAGGATCGTCTGCACATCCATCACGGCATTCGTGTCTTTGGTGAAAATCGCCTTGTGCTGGTTTGCGCCGGTCGCCGGCAGGTCATCAGTGTTCCACAGCCGCAACTGGCGCACGCGCGGGTTCAAGCGAATCTTGAACATGTAGCGCATGCGGTCGGTCTTGTTCTGCCGGCCACAGTGCCAGATGCCATGATGCAGCGCCAACACCGAGCCGGCCTTGCACACCATCGGGATCTGGCCGGCGAAGTTCTGATAGCGCGCGATGTCCATCTCGTTGATGCGGCGATATTGGCTGCCTGGCACCAGCAGCGTGCCGCCCATCTCCAGCGGCACATCGTGCGGGAAGTACATCAGTTGCACGTCAAAAGCCATGCGCGTGTCGATGATCGAATCGCCGTGCATGCCTTGCGCGCTGTCTTCGTTCGGCTGACGCACATGCACCGCGTGGTGATCGAACAGCGGGTCGGGGCCAACCAGGCTGTGAATGATGCCCTCGATCTCTGGCATGCGCAACATGCGGCCAATAGCCGACGGCGGCGGGTAGCACTGCGAGAGCGGCGTGCCGGCCGGCGCAGCTTCGATGCCGCCGGCGTCAATCTCGCGCATCACCGCCTGGTTGATCTCGTCTGGCACCAACTCGTCGAAGCGCAAAAAGCCGCGCGCCACGAATTCGGCCATCTGGTTTGTCGTCAGCAAGTATTTTTTGTCGAGCATCGCCTTACCTCCTCATCGATCCACAGCCACCATCTTCTCAAACACAAACTCATACAGCATGAATGAAGTCGTGTATTCCATGTTGGGATAGGGCGGGATCAATTGCGGGAATTGAATCACGCGCCAACCATCCTTGAGTGCGTCGAGGCCGGTCTTGTAGGGCGGCTTGTCGCCGTCGCCGGTGGTGTGCGGGTCTTTGCCAG
>JBDHWI010000256.1:0-2777 GCA_039810125.1 Thermoflexales bacterium
ATGCCGGTGTGACCGATGGCCTGATGTGGCACAATCAGGCCAACATCATGCGCAACTTCACTTCACAACGCGTCGCATCGGTGCCGCCTTCCGGCATCCGCCGCTTCTTCGATATTGCCGCCACCATGAAGGACGTGATCTCACTCGGGATCGGCGAGCCGGACTTTGTGACGCCGGCGCCGATCCTGCAGGCCGGCATCGCATCGTTGCAGCGCGGTGAGACCAGCTACACCAGCAACTCTGGCACGATTGAGTTGCGCCGAGCGCTGAGCGAGCATCTGCAAACGCTATATGGCGTTGAATACAACCCTGAGACCGAGCTGCTCATCACGGTCGGCGTGAGTGAGGCGATGTATCTGGCGATGACGGCGGTGCTGGATCCGGGCGATGAGGTGATCGTGCCGCAGCCGTGCTTCGTGGCGTACGCGCCAGAAGTGGTGTTTGCCGGCGGCGCCGCCATCACCATCCCCACGCTGGTTGAGAATGAATTCCAGGTCACCGGCGAGGAGATCGAAGCGCGCATCACGCCAAAGACCAAAGCCATCCTGATCGGATATCCGAGCAACCCGACCGGCGCCGTGATGACGCGTGAGCGCCTTGGCGACATCGCGCGAATTGCCGCGAAACACGACCTGCTCGTCATCAGCGATGAGATTTACGACCGGCTGGTGTACGGCATCCAACACACCTGTTTTGCTGCGCTGCCCGGCATGAAGGATCGCACTGTATTGCTCGGTGGCTTCAGCAAAGACTACGCGATGACCGGTTGGCGCATTGGCTATGTGGCTGCGCCGGCGGAGGTGCTGGCTGCCACGCGCAAGGTGCATCAATACACCATCATGTCTGCGCCGACCACCGGCCAGCACGCCGCGCTTGCCGCGCTGCAACAGGGCGAAGAGGCGGTGCAGCAGATGGTGGGCGAGTATGACCGCCGGCGCAAGCTCATCGTCTCCGGCTTGAATTCGCTTGGGCTGGATTGCTTCGAGCCGCGCGGGGCGTTCTACGCCTTCCCATCCATCGCAAAAACCGGCATGAGCGACGATGAATTTGCGGAGAAACTGCTGGCCGAAGAGCAGGTGGCGTGCATCCCAGGCAATGCGTTTGGCGCCGGCGGCGCCGGCTATGTGCGCATGGCCTATGCCACATCCTATGAGAAGCTCGAAACCGCGCTCGAGCGCATCCACAAGTTCATGCAGCGCTATGGTTGAGCGCTGTCTCCATCCGGGCCCGGCACGGGAGGCGAGCGCCTTCACGCTTCGACGTGAATAGTCTCTTCGTCAAAGGTGTTGCGATCATCGCGCAGCACCCAACTTTGCGTCGTCGTCGCCTGGCCGGCGCGCACCGAGGTGATCATGAACGAGATCACCGGCCACGCCCATTCGCGATCGGTTGCGCTGGCCTCGGATGGCCAGTCGGGGTGCGAGTGGAAGAAGCCGATGATGTCCCAGCCGCGCTTGCCGGCATCGCGGTCGGCGCGCGCCACGTCCTCTGGTGCGATCATGTAGCGGTTGGCCTGGCTCTCTTTGTCGTTGGCGGCGTCCCACGCATTTTGCACCAGCACCACGTCGCGCACGCGCTTGGCCGGCGGCTGGGCGCTGTCCATCTCACCGATCAAGATACCGCACGCCTCATGCGGATAACCAGCTTCCAGATGTGTAATCAGTTTGTCGAGCAGAGCTTGGGGAATGGTCAACATGATTTGTAATGATGGAGCAGGATGTGCCTGTGAAGCGCATCTCACGGGCAGGGTCCTGGGGCGGCGAATTACGTTTGCGCGAGTTGCGCCATGAGCAGGCGCAGCGCCTCATCGACCGTGGCCTGCTTGTTGCCGCCGCGGTCATGCGGCCATACGTTGCGCGAGACGGTCTCAAACAGCGGCGTGCTGAGGCCGACGTAGACCAGGCCGACCGGCTTGTCGTCGCTGCCGCCATCAGGGCCGGCAATGCCGGTGGCGCTGATGCCGACATTCACCCCCAGCACCTTGCGCGCGCCGCGCGCCATCTCCAGCGCGCACGTCTCACTCACTGCGCCGTGCGTCGTCAAAGTCTCTGCACGCACGCCCAACACCTGTTGCTTGATGTCGTTGGAATATGAGATTACGCCGCCCAGGAAGTATGCTGAACTGCCGGCGCGGTTGGTCAGCACATCCCCGATCAAGCCGCCGGTGCATGATTCGGCAGTGCCAATCGTCCAATGGCGGGCGGACAGCGATGAGGCGATCTGCGCATTGGCATATGCGCGCCAACGCTCGCGCAGGTCGCGCGTCATGCCGAGCATCGCGCCGCGCGCTGTCTTCGCCTCCAGTGGGGTTAGTTGCGGGGCGAGTTCCGCGAACTCGTCTTCATCCAGCAGGAGCAGATGTCCGTCTGCGCTCATCCACGCATCCAGCGCGAGATCGTCCCATTCCAGGTCGTCGGCGCTCAGACGCGCCGGCCGCGTGATATTGGCATACCAGCCTTTGAGGCGTTGATCTGCGCCGGCGATCTCGAAGACGTTGTGCCAGCGATTGAAGTAAAACGTCTCGGTGAGGATGTCTCCCGGAGAGAAGCGGTTGTAGGCTGTTGCAATCTCGTCGAAGGTCCACGGCGCTTTGATCACGATCTGGCTTGCATTGCGCGATTCAGGCTCGCCTGTGTAGCTGTATTTGCGCTCACCGCGGTGATTGCATTTGTGCACACGCATGACAGGCGATTATACTTTTCACATTCGCTTTCCCGGATGAGCCTGCCCAAGCGTTCGGACAGCTCGATGGAATTTACAGGATGGATATGCAGGAT
>JBDHWI010000257.1:0-2728 GCA_039810125.1 Thermoflexales bacterium
CGCGACAAGGCCGGCGTCATCGGCGATGCCGAGCGCGAAGCGTTGCAAGCCGAACTCGGCGACGTGCTGTGGTATCTCGCACAGGTTTGCACCGAACTCGATCTGTCGCTCGAAGATGTGGCGCAGCACAACCTCGACAAACTGGCTTCACGCCAGCAGCGCGGCGTCATCGCCGGCGACGGTGACGCGCGGTGAAGGTGATCTTTGCGCGGCATGGCCAGAGCGAAGCAAACGTCGCACGCATCATATCCAACCGTGATCTTCCACATGGTTTGACCGCGCTGGGCCGACAGCAAGCCATGCAACTGGCAAACGAGCTTCGCGACGAAGGCATCGCCGCGCTGTATTGCAGCCCCATCCCCCGCGCTCGTGAAACCGCCGAGTTGATCGGTGAGCAGTTACACCTCACACCTGTCGTTGCGGACGGATTGCGCGAGCCAGATAGGGGCATCGTTGAAGGGCGCGGTGATGATGAAGCATGGCGTGTACACGATGACATTGCAGAGCGTTGGCTGCAAAAAGGTGAGTTTGACGCGCGACTGGATGGTGGCGAAAGCTTCAACGAAGTTCGCCGGCGTTTCACCGCCTTCATCGATGATCTGATTGCGCGACATGGTGACACCGACGATATCGTCGTGTGTATCGCGCATGGCACCGTGCTGATGACAATGTTGCCACTGGTGCTGAGCAATGTGTCGGCGGCTTTCCCACTCTCGCGCTCCTTCCCTCATTGCGCCACCGTGGTGACACGCTGCGAGACCGGCATATTCCACTGCCTTGCCTGGTGCGGAGAAGACTTGTAACCACAGATTTCGTGGATGCCACAGATTTGTATTCCAATCCACGAAATTCGTGATTTGCATTACACCAACTCCGGCTTCACCACCTGCCACGTCGCAAACTCGCGGATGAAGTCGATCACTTCCTTCGCCGCAACATCGATCATCGCCTCGCCCTTCTCGCGCGTGGCGAGGTCGGGCCGGCCATAGCTGCCCGGCGCGCTGCTCTGGTCGATGGTCTGTGCGACATACACGCGATTTGGGCCGCTGAAGTCGGGGCTGAGAAACCTCGACTTGAACGCGGATTTTGTCGAGTGTCGTGACTCCCTCACCAGTTCGCCATTCGATGCCATGATCACGCTGGTCTCCCACTCGCACGCGTGCAGCACCTGCTTCTGCGTCACACCGTCGATGGCGGCGACCTGCTCCTTCGCCAGGTCAAACCAGCTGATGAAGGCAAGCCACAAGCCATCGATGTTTTTGCGATGGCGCAGGTTCACTTCATAGAGCGCAGACTGCGCCGGCACGATGTTGCCGGCGTGCGCGTTCAGCAAAAAGATGCGCCGGAAGCCATGCGCAATCAGGCTTTCGACAAGGTCGATCAGCACCTGGGTGTAGACGCCGGCGGTCAAACTCACTGTGCCGGGGAAAGCCATGTGATGGTGCGACGAGCCGAGCCAAAGCATCGGCAGAAACAGCGCCTCATCACCCAGCGCAGCCTCGGCGCGGTCAGCAATCGCCTGCCCGATCAAGCTATCTGTCAGCAGCGGCAGATGATGGCCGTGCTGTTCCAGCGAGCCGGTCGGCGCCACGACGACCTTGTGCAGATGTTGCGCCACTTCCGGCCAAGCCAATTCTCCATATTTCACGTGTCACCTCTCTGTCAAAACAGTGCTTGTCAATCTTGTTCGTCTGGTCAACCACCTCGGCGGAAGTCAGGGAAATCTACCGGCCGGCTGCGGTTGCTCACCGACAACTCGGACAGCGGCCCTGGCACGCTCCAATCCGCGGCGTCATACACATCCATTTCCGGCGGCTGGCCCTCGCGCATCGTCTGCAGCAGGCGATAGAGCATGAGGAAGTCGCAGCCGCCATGCCCGCCGCGCTTGCGCGCAATCTCGCCCAAGTTGGCCCACAGCGGGTCCTGCCACTGTGATTTGTAGTCGTCAAGTGGTATCCAAGCGGTATCCGGCGGCCAGGCCTCGTGCTTGCCGATGCCATCCAGGTACAGGCGCGGCGGGTAATCACGCGCGACGCCCTTTGTGCCGGCGACCAAAAAGATGCGGTCATACGGCCTCGGCGTCACCACATCATGTTGCAACACGATGGTGCGGCCCAGCTTCGTGCGAATGAGGCTCAGATTCATATCGCCGCAGCGATACACCTCGGCGCGCTTCGGATCTCCTGCCGGCACATGCGCATCACGATATTCCTTCAGCGACACTTCAGCGCTGCTCATCGACACGAGGTAATCGAATGCATCGCCATCGCCGATGCCGAAGCACTGCGCCACCGGCCCCAGCCCATGCGTGGGATACAGGTTGCCATTGCGTTCGATGTGTGGTTGCCGGCGCCACAGCCCCTCGCTCTTGTCGCTCAGCAAGAGCGCGCGCAAATCGTGAATGTAGGCGCACTCGGCATGGGTGAGCGTGCCCAGCACGCCGGCGTGCGCCATGCGCTTGACCAGCATTTCCCAGTAGTCATAGCAGCAATTTTCCAGCATCACGCAGTGCCGGCGCGTGCGCTCGCTCGTCTCCACCAGTTGCCAGCACTCATCGAGCGTGGTGGCTGCCGGCACTTCCACGGCGACGTGCTTGCCGGCGTTCATGGCTGTCACAGCCATCGGCACATGCTCATGCCAGGGCGTGGCGATGATGACGAGATCAAGGTCATGCTCAAGCACGCGCCGCCAGGCGTCCGGGCCTGCGTAGTGCGCCGGCACAGGCAAG
>JBDHWI010000258.1:0-2696 GCA_039810125.1 Thermoflexales bacterium
GTGGTCAGCGTGGACATGACGAAGCAGGTCGAGAAATGGCGCAGCCGTGATTTCTCTGATCGCTTCACTGACATCACCTTGCAGGCTGATGCTGAGCGCGTGTTTGTGGCCGATGGTGATGCGTTGGTGGCGTTGAATCGCGCGAATGGCGAAGTGGCTTGGGAGATGACGCTGCCCTACGCCATCTCAACCGATTACCAATGCCGTTTCAATGCCTGCCTGCGCGTGTTTGACAACCAGGTGGTGGCGCGGCTGAAGGATGGCACGCTGCAGGCGGTGAACAGCGCTACTGGCAAGCCGGCATGGTCAAAGCAATTGAACTACACCAGCGGCGGCCTGTACGATGCGCTCGGCAATCCAGCTGTCGTGGACACTGACGATGGCAAAAATTCTGCTGCGACGTTCTTTGTTCTTGATCACAGCAGCGGCGAGGTCACGATGAAGATGGCGCCAGATTGTGTGCCGGATCGCAACTCGTCGAGTTTGCGCGCTGAGTATCCTTTCGCGTCAGACGACTGGCTGATTGCACCAGATGGCAAATCGCTGGTGGTGGTGAAGGATGGCAGTCTGCCGTGTGCGTGGCGTTTCGACCTGACTACCGGCAAGGAGGTCTGGTTGTATCAGGCGGATCGGAATGCAGCAAACGGGGACAAACTGCCGTTCATGCGCAAGGAGCCGACGCTGGTCTCAGAGGATGGCGTGTTCGTTGCCGGCACTGGCAGCGATGGCGTGATGTACAGACTGGACATGCAAACCGGCGCGTTCAGCGTGCTGTTCACCGATACGCGGCACAGCATCGAGCCGGTGCTGGCGCGCGCCGGCATGTTGTACGTGCTTGTCACACCCAACTTTGACAACAACAAAAGAATACTGCGAGCGATCGATGCAAACAGCGGCGAAAAGAGATGGCAACTTGATCTCAAGGTTGGCGGCGGCCTCGACGACTGGTTGTTGCAGCCGAGCAGCGCCGGCCTCTTCCTCGCGCAATCGTTGTGGTCTGACGACAGGATTCAGTTCGATGTGCTGGATCCGCAGACCGGCGTCAATAAGCGCCGGCAGACGCAGGAGATGGGACACCCCAGCCTCACTGGTCAATTCATTGATGGTGACACAGCCTGGCTTAACTTCTCCACCAAGTTGCACGAAATAGACATGAACACCGGCAATGTGAAAAACACCTGGCCGTGATTGGCGCGGCGCACTGACAAGCGGCTGAGCGATACCGTCTGCGCCAGCTCCGTGGAATTTCAAATTTACAATGGGGCAGATGAGACGCCTGATGCTAGTGGCACTCTCAGTCGTGTGCGTCGTCGCGCTCACTGCAATGCAACCCTTCGCGCTGCCGGAGCCGCCCAAAAAGATCACGCCTCGCGCATGGCAAGCCACTCAAAACAGCAACGACGTCGATTTGCTCATCACTGCGCGGGGCTTTCCCGATTTGTCGCCGGCGCGCGCTTTGCCGACGAAAGAGGCCAAAACGCGATTTGTCACGCAGGTGCTGTTGCAGCACGCCGAGCAAGCGCAGCGCCAATTGCGCGCCGATCTCGCGCAGCAGGGCGCAGACTTTACGCCACTGTGGATCAGCAATCAGATCGTGGTGCGGCACGCCGGCCGCGCCCAAGCCGTGCAACTTGCTGATCGCGCCGACGTGGTGATGGTGGATGTCGACGAGAAGATGAGGGGTGTGGAAAGCGCTCCGTTGAACGCCCAGGACAAATTTCTGGCGCGCCCAAGGGTGAGCTCGCCACTTGTGGTTGAGTGGGGTGTGCAGCGGGTGAAAGCGCCGGCGGTCTGGGCGCTTGGCTATACGGGTCAGGGCATCGTCATCGCCAATCTCGACACCGGCGTGCGCTGGGATCACACTGCGCTGAAACCGCACTATCGCGGCTGGAATGGCGCAAGCGCTGACCACAACTACAACTGGTTCGACGCCGCGCCAGAGGTTGGGCCGGCATCGCCCGTGCCGATGGACGTAAACGGACATGGCACGCACACGACAGGCACCGCCGTTGGTGATGATGGCGCAGGCAACCAGATCGGCGTTGCGCCGGGCGCGCAATGGATTGCCTGCCGCAACATGGCCGGCGCCGGCGGCATTGGCAGCGTTGCGCGCTATACCATTTGCTTCCAATTTGCCCTTGCGCCCACCGATGTAAGCGGCAACAACCCTGATCCAGGCAAGGGCGCAGACGTGACCAGCAACTCGTGGGGCTGCGATCCGACCTATGGCGAAGCCGGCTGCGAAGTGCCGAGCGCGCTGGTCACGGTGACACAGGTGCTGCGTGACGCCGGCGTGATGGTGGTGGCGAGCGCCGGCAACGATGGCCCGTCATGCAGCACCGTGCTGAATGCACCTGGCACGCTCGATCAGGCCTTCAGCATCGGCGCGACCAACGTCAGCGACACCATTGCAGATTTCAGCAGCCGCGGCCCATCGACGCTGACTGGCAAGGTGAAACCAGACGTGGTTGCGCCGGGCGTGAGTGTGCGCTCGGCCACCTTCGACACGGATACGAGCTATGGCGTCAAGAGTGGCACGAGCATGGCCGCACCGCACGTGGCCGGCGTGGTGGCGTTGCTGTGGAGCGCTGCGTCGTGGCTGCGCGGCGATGTGCCGGCGACCGAAGCCATCCTGCGCGCCAGCGCCACGCCCATCCCCAGCATGCAGACCTGCGATGGCGTGGATGGCTCACAAA
>JBDHWI010000259.1:0-2684 GCA_039810125.1 Thermoflexales bacterium
GCAATTGCCTTTACCATCTGGACGGGCGAAGATGCGCCGATCGATGTGATGAAGCAGGCGCTAAGTGATATCTTCATCTAGCGATTGCATTGTTGGGCAAGCAAGCAGTTGATGCGATAACTCGATAAACACATGGACAAGTTAAAAGCAGTTCTGGTCGGCTGCGGCGGCATGAGCCGCGCATGGTTGAAGACGGCAACGACGCTGGAAGGGCTGGAGATCGCCGGCCTGGTCGATATTGTCGAAGACACCGCAAAGGCGCGGCGCGATGAATTCGGCATCGCCGGCGCGCAGATCGGCAGCGACCTGGAAACGATGTTGCGCGTGGTCAAGCCCGACATTGTGTTTGACGTGACCATACCGGAGGCGCACACGCCGACCACATTACTGGCTCTGCAATATGGCTGCCACGTGCTGGGTGAAAAGCCAATGGCCGATTCGATGGACAACGCGCGGCGCGCGATGCAGGCGGCGCAGAGCGCCGGCAAGCTCTATGCAGTGATTCAAAATCGTCGCTACGCCTCGTCCATTCGCCGCGTGCGCCACCTGCTGCAAAGCAACGCGATTGGCAGCCTGACGACCGTGAACTGCGACTTCTACATCGGCGCGCATTTCGGCGGCTTCCGCGATCGCATGGAACACGTGTTGCTGCTCGACATGGCGATTCACACCTTCGACCAGGCGCGCTTCCTCACCGGGGCCGACCCTGTTGCCGTTGAATATTGCCGCGAATGGAACCCGCGCGGTTCATGGTATGACCACGACGCCTCGGCCATTGCCGTGTTTGAAATGGCCGGCGGCATGGTGTATACCTATCGCGGCAGTTGGTGTGCTGAAGGCTTGAACACCACTTGGGAATGCGACTGGCGCTTTGTGGGCAGCAAGGGCAGCGCATTGTGGGATGGCGGCGAGGTATTCAAGGCGCAGGCGCCGGCGGAGGACGTTGGCTTCATGCGCAAACAAAACGACATTGCCCTGCCTGACATCGACACCGCCGGCTTGGACGAAGGACATGCCAGCTTGATTCAGCAATTTGTGTGTTGCGTCCGCGAGGGCGGCACGCCCGAGACTGTCTGCAGCGACAACATCAAGAGCCTCGCCATGGTCTTCGGCGCGATCGAGGCAGCTGAGACAGGCCGGCGGGTGGAAATTCGAATTTGAGCGCAGCATTGGTGAAAAGCAGTAATAAGGAGGCTCGTATGATCGCAAAGCAACCCTTTGGTCGCACCAGCCACCTCAGCACCCGCGCGCTGTTTGGCGCGGCGGCGCTGGGCGGCGTCACGCAGGTCGAAGCTGACCGCACGATGGAATTGCTGCTTCACTACGGCATCAACCACATCGATACAGCAGCCAGTTACGGTGATTCCGAAGTTCGCCTCGGCCCATGGATGGCGAAATACCGCAACGACGTTTTTCTCGCCACCAAGACCGGGGAGCGCACCTACCAGAAAGCGAAGGATGAAATCCATCGCTCGTTGGAGCGCCTGCGCGTGAGTGACATCGACCTGATCCAACTGCACAACCTGGCAGAAGAAGCTGAGTGGCAGGTGGCGCTGGGGCCCGGCGGCGCACTTGAGGCTGCCATCGAGGCAAAACAGCAGGGGCTGGTGAAATACATCGGCGTCACCGGCCATGGCTGGGGCATCGCCGCCACGCACTATCGCAGTTTGCTGCGCTATGATTTCGACAGCGTGCTGCTGCCTTACAGCTACATCCTTGTGCAGAACCAGCAATATGACGCCGACTTCGAAAGATTGTTGCAGCTATGCCAATTGCGCAATGTGGCCGTGCAAACGATCAAGGCAATTACACAGCGGCCATGGGGTGATGACCCCCACACGGCAGCCACGTGGTACAAGCCGCTGACTGAGCAGACCGACATCGACCTGGCCGCACACTGGGTGCTGGGCAACGCCGGCGTCTTCCTCAACACCGTCGGCGATATCCATGTATTGCCGACGGTGCTGGATGCGGTGAGCCGCTTCGAGCGCCGGCCTGCTGACGCGCAGATGAAAAGGCTGGTTGCCGAGCGGGAAATGGCGCCACTGTTCGCGTGAGGCGCGCTCGGTCATCTCATAGTGCAATCGCAGATTGCGCCATTTGCCAAAAACAACAAAGGTGAGTACAACAGGTGCCATATCGCAAGGTTGATGGCGATCGAGCAAGATATTGAATGATCTTTTTGGAGGGAACAACTCATGAGACTTGCAAAACGCGTGACGTATCTTCTACCTGTTCTAGCGATTGCGCTGACGGCCTGCGCCGGCGCAACCCCATCGAAAGTTGCTGACAAAAACAGTGACTTTTACCTCGCGCTGCCGCGCGTCGTGGTCGACATCGACAAAGATGGCAAGCCATCCATCGCCGGTGTGACCCCGGATACCGTGAAGAGTCTGTCGATGGGCAACCTCGACCTGACCGCATATGCGGTGCCGGCGGATTATCTGGCCTGGCTGAAAAGCACCGACACACAGCACGTCGAACTCGCCTTCAATGGCGATGGCTTGTTCGTGTATGTCAATGGCAAACCGCTGCCGCACATCAGCCTGAGCGACGAGTCAGTCACCAACCTCGGCTCGGTCGCCGGCACGATGACAGACATCTTCGCGCCAGGTTACGAGGGCTACATGCCGCTCGTCGAGCGCTTCCTGCCGCTGGCCCGCCGGCTCGGCTTGAACCTCGTC
>JBDHWI010000260.1:0-2643 GCA_039810125.1 Thermoflexales bacterium
GTTCTTGGGGTCGTTTACGAACGCAGACTGTTCACCGATCATCTTTTGCTCCTTACTTCATTATGTTTATACGATAATACTCATTATCATAAGCCCCTCAATAGTATTCCAATTGGCAACATGGCGTCAAGGGGCAACAGGCTAAAGACAAAAAAATCCCGCCGGCGAAGAGAACCGGCGGGTGTGGAGGGGAAAGGAGAATCGACTACGAACAATCAACCCGAACGAGATTGTAGCCACTTGGCAACCTGCTGTCAAATGGCTAAGGCGTGCCGAAGTAGGCTTTCTGGCTGGCTTGAATGGCTGCGCGGTCTGAGGCGCTCGCCGCCGCCGGCAGCACGATGAGTTCGTAAATCAAACCATTGATCAAATGCTGCGGGTATGTCGTCCCGATGATGCCAGGGAATTGCGAGAACGGCATGGTTGAAGGCCCGCCATCGCCGGCTGTCCCGCGGGATGCCCCATCGCGGAAGAACTCTGATGTGCCACCGTTTGCCCTCAGCAGCGCAATTGTGTGAATGGCCGAAAAGCTCGCGTCAGTTTGAGGGCTTATTACCTCAGCGCCGTAGTAATAGCTATAGGCGCCGGCGTTGTTCTCTCGAAACACCTGCGTGTTGTTGTCAGACCGGCCCAACACAATCACATCTTTCTCGACTGTCTGCTTCAACACCACAAACGCCGAGAAGTCTGTCAGATCAATGGCTGTCAATGTGAAGTGGTCGTTTGTGCCATCAAACACAAAGCCGGCATCCGCCACACCTGAATTGACAATGCGCGCTTGATTCGCAGTCGTTGCCATGCCGGCGTTTTTGGCGTTCCCGCTTTGGTCATACCAATACCGGCCATATCCCGACCCTGCCCCACAGAAAGAAGTCAGCGCGCTGGTGTCCAGCGCGTTGTTGGAAAACCCGATGTCCTGCTCGGTGCTGTCGCTGCTGCGTCTCACGCGCAGGCACGAGCCGGCGTATGCCGTTCGCAACTTGCGCACACTGAACGCGGCCGCTGCGCTGATCGAATCCAGCACCAACGACGCCGGCCCACTCGCCGCCGGCGTGCTCAGGATGGTCGCAAAATCAAAGAGTCGAGACATGCCCATGGGTTACGCGCGCGCGCCGGCGTAGAAGATGATCAGCGTTCGCGCGGCTGTGGTCTGCGCGGCGCTGGCAACCAGTCTCACCTGCCCGTTGCCGGGGATGCCCAACAGATCAGCCGGCGGGATCACCACATACGTGCCTTGCGCCACCGTCAGGGTGTAGGCGGTGCCGTCCACCTTCTTGACACCTTGCCAGGTCGTGCCGTTATCGGGCGACACCTCAAGCGTGATGCTGGCCGCGTTCCAGCCGGCCGGCATCTGCAGTCCGCAAATGGCTGCGTCGTGCGGGATGACTGCCGCCGAGGATTGCGTGCCGGATTGGGCGATGGTGACTGTTACGGATCCCTGATACATAGGAAAACAAAAAGCGGCGCGGTCATTACGACCACGCCGCACCAGTTCGGTTAGAGCGATTTCGATTATCCACCCTCAGCCGGCTGTGTCAACAGGCAAAGAAAGCCCGCCACATTTGAGCATGCCTTGCGGCAGAGGCTTGGCGGGAATTACTGGACGAAGGAATCGAACCTTCGCGTGCCTGCCAAATGGCCGGCTGCTCTGCCACTGAGCTAATCCAGCAAGCCCTCTGTGTGTCTAGTGCGCTGCGCGCAGCATGGCATGAAGCCACCTTTCAACACACATCGAGATAATTTGATTATCTACGCCGGCATCTCTGCGTCAACGGGCTGCCGGCGCTTCTTCTTCACCGGCTTTTCAGCACCACGATAGTAAGCTGCATACACAGGATTGGCCTGGGCGAACTGTGCCCGCAGCATCAGAATGTCATTCAGCGCCGGGTTACGCTCGCGCAAAGCCAGCTTGTCCTCGCCGGCGCGCAGTCGTTCATACTTCTGCAACACCGCCAGCCCATCGCGCCCATACCGGCCCACCACCAGCGCATCGAATTGCGCCTTCGCAGCGCGCGCGGCCTGCCATTCCTGCTGCATCTCCGGTGCCGCCTCGCCGTAGTTCTCATTCACCCACCCGCGCGCCATGCCCAGCGCCAGCTTGAACTGTTCAGCGGTCAGCGTGCGCCGGCTGCCAGGATCGAGCGCCGCGGCAATCAAGGGCTGCTGCCTCAACTGGTAGCCCTGGCTGCCGGGCGGGGTGTTGTCGCGGATGTAATTCCAGAACGCTTCCTGCGCGTCACTCTTGGCCTTTGCCGCCGGCGATTTCTGCGCGTCCATGATCTCGGTCATCTTCGGCATCTTGAGCTGGGCCACGTCCTGCGCCAGTTCCATCTCGTTGAAGCGGTCGCCGTAGACTTCCTTGATCAGCGGGATGAGCGCCGAACCGTTCACCGCGCCCACTTTGCCAATGGTGTTCTCGAATGCCTGTGGATCGCCGTTGTCGCGCGCATCCCTGAACGCCTGCATCGCCGGCTGGTAGACCTGCTCGAAATACACGCGCTGGGCAGCTTCGAGAGGCGTGTCGTTGCGCCGGCGGTAGGCATCCAGATCGCTCTGGCCTATGGTCGCCAGCCACTTGCGCAGCGCCCCACCCTGTTTCTCCGTGTCAGCCTTTGCCAGAATCTGGCCCACCTGTGGGATGCC
>JBDHWI010000261.1:0-2623 GCA_039810125.1 Thermoflexales bacterium
CACGGAGTTGTTCGATGAATCTGGTGAATTTGGTTCGATGGATACACATCATTTCCGGGGTGGCCTGGCTGGGAGAAGTGATCACCATCAACTTTGTCCTCGTTCCAGCATTGACTCGTCTGAAAAAAGAATCTCGCGGCGCCTTTCTCCGCGAGGTTTTTCCGAGGGTGTTCAGGCTGGCGTCCGTGCTTTCGGCGACAGCCGTCATTTCAGGGGCAATTTTGAATTACCTCATGACCGGCTGGAAGGATTTCGCGGTGTTCTTCAACAGCCGGTGGGGCATCAGCATTCTGATTGGCGGCGCGATGGGGCTCCTGCTCACCCTGTTTCACTTCTTTGTCGAAGAGCGGCTTGAGCCGACCGCCGCCACCGCAGACGAGATACCAGACGCCGACATGGCGAAGATGATTTCCACCCTCAACATCATCCCGCGGGTGGGTATGGTGATCATCATTGCCATCATCCTCCTCATGATGTTCGCAGCACGGGGAATGTAGAAGCCTGCAAGCCCGCCGCAATCAGGCTTCACAGCGCTGCCAACGCTGCCTGTATCTGTGCCAGCGTCGCCGGCACGCCCCCACCCTGCGCAAAATCCGCTGAGCCGCCACCCTTCGCCTTGCCATCCGGCGACAGCGCGGCAAAGGCGCGCTTGAGCAGGGCGTTCATGTCGCCGGCCGCATCCTTCGAGCGCGCAAACACCAGCGCACACTTCTCACCGCTCGCGCCGAGCAGGGCAATCGTCCCCGGCGTTGCTGTCAACTGTCGCGCGAGCAGGCGCAATGCATTCGCATCGCGATTCTCAAACGCCCGCGCGATCCAACGCGCGCCGTCCTCCGCAGATGTCGCAGCCGTCAGAAGTTCCTGCGCTTCATAACCGATCAGCCTGGCCTGCGCCTCCTGCAAGATTTTGCTCTCAGCCTTCGCCTCGGCCATCAACTTTTGCACCGCCGGCAGCACTTCATAGCGGCTCGCGCTCAGGCTTTCCTGCAGCCCAATCGTCGCGCTGTTCAGCCGCGCATAGTCGCGCAGCGCCCGCGCGCCGCAGCGAAAGGTGATGCGCGTTTCAGCCCCGCGCTTCTCAACCCGCGTGATTTTGATCAGTCCGATCTGCGCGGTGCCGCGCACATGCGTGCCGCCGCAGGCCGACCAATCGTATCCCTGCACCTCGACGATGCGGATGCGGCCGGCGACCTTTGGCGCCTTGCGCAGTGGGATGCGTGGCAAGTCTGCATCAGTCACTTCGTAGGCCGTAATCGGCACGTCCTGCATCAGGATGTCATTCGCAGCCTGCTCAACGCGCTCGATCAGCTCGCCGGCGATTTTGGGGGCCGGCAGGTCCAGCGTGTTTTCATCTGCGCCGATGTGAACAGCAACCGTGTCGAGGTTTGCCGCGCGCACAAAGGCTTGCGACAACACGTGCTGTCCGCTGTGCTGCTGCATGTGTTCAAAGCGACGCGGCCAGTCGATCTTCCCAACAGCTTCAGCCTGGCTCACAGCTGCTTGCGCGAGAGGATGGCCCAACACATGCACGATCTCACCGTCATCCCGTTCGACCACATCGATCACCGGCGCGCCGTTGATCTCGCCGAGGTCGTTGGGTTGGCCGCCAGCAGTGGGATAGAACGCAGTCTGGTCGAGGATGAGCGCCGGCTTGCCGTCATGCGCGAGCGAAGCGATCACGCGGGCGTGAAATTCCTTCAGATAGGCGTCGGTGCGATACAGGCGAATCGTCATTGCGCGACGATTATAAGAAGCCGAGCGCCGGTCAGTATAATTTTCATGTGAATTGCGCACACCTGCGCGCCAGCGCATGCATCCTGGTGACATCCATCGCGCTTGCGGCATGCAGCAATGCGCCGGCGGTAACACCCACCATCACGCCCACGCCGGCCTTGCCCACAGCGCGACCCACCATCACCCCGCGCGCCACCCCTACCCTCGCGCCGGCCACCGTGCCACCGCCCAGTCAACCCATCGTCACACCCACGCCGATCGTGTATGAGGTGCAACCCGGCGACACGCTCATCCCCATCGCCAACAAATTCGGCGTCAGTCTCGCCGATCTGATTGCAGCGAATGGCAACCTCGATGCGACGACTTTGCAGATCGGCCAGAAACTGATCATCCCGCAGCCACAGCTCGACCTTGCCTCACCCGACGGGTTGATTTTGCCATCACCCACGCCAAACCCGTTTGAAGTTCGTGGGTTGAACTATGTGCGCACGCCGGCTGGCAGCCTCGACATCCTTGGCGAAGTATTCAACCCGGGGCCGGCAAATATCGGCAACGTAAAGGTGTTGGTGACGCTGCAGGACGGCGCCGGCAACCCGCTGCAAAATGCGATTGCAGTGACCGCCCTGGATGTGGTGCCGGCAAATCAAACCTCGCCCTTCCGCGTGCTGTTCACCGATCCGCCGCAAGCCTACGCCCAATTCCAGGTGCAACCCTTGCGCGGCGAGGCGGTGGACGCAGCCAACGTGCCGGCGGTGTTGCAGGTGAACAAGCTGGATGGCAAACCCGACGGCGTGCAATTCCGCGTGACAGGTGAGATCGTCAACCCGACGGCGAACCCAGTGAACCGCGTGCGCTTGCTGCTCACCGTGTATGACAATGAGCGGCGCGT
>JBDHWI010000262.1:0-2617 GCA_039810125.1 Thermoflexales bacterium
GCGGCGAAGTGGCCGATGGTCTCGCCGGTGGCCGGGTTGGTGTTCTCGATAGTCTTGCCGTCGCTGGAGTCAACCCACTCGCCGGCGATGTAGTTTTTGAACATGGACATGCTTGTGATTTTAGCGGTAGGTGGCTGAAACAGATTTCAATGGCATAGGGAGACAATCGACGGACGCTTCGCAACAAACCAAGCTGCTTATCGCATAATCTCGCGGATGCGTGAGTTCACCGCGTTGCGCAATTCGCGCATTCGCCCTTCAAAGTCAGGATCATGATCGTCGGATAGCGCTTCTGTCGTCCACTCATGCGAATCGAGCAGATGCAACAGCGCGCCGGCGGCCTGCCGGCGCACATCGCGGTCCACGCTGCGGCGTTCCAGCACCTCCAACAGGGTCCAGCCCGACTGCACCAGGTTGCCACGCTCGCGCAGCGATTGCCATAGCATGCCGGTGCGGCCAAACTTGCGCTCGTGAATGAGCGAATGGATCTCGCTGACGCTCAAGCTGTCATAGCGCGCGCGCTCCATGCGCGCATCATCTTCAAAGGCCATGTGCAAAGTGTAGCGGGAGATTCGATGATCGGGAGTTTGAACCCGATCGCCTTGTCATCACATCTCCTCAGTTCTGCCCCGGCACCATCACATCGAATCGCGCGCGGCCACGCCACGGGCCGGTCAACTCGCCCTTTGCGCCCTTGCCCCACACAGTCACCTGCACGGTGTAAGGGCCGGTGCTGATGCGAGTGCCGGTGGACGGCCAGGTTGCGCCCTCCTTCAACTGGATCGAGTTGCATGGGTCATTGCCACCAAAGGCGCAGAACGCCGGCGCGCTCTCTTCCTTGCGATTCACCACATTGCCGTTCGCATCCAGAATGACAAACTCGACGCGCCCCACCCCTTCACCATTCGCCGTTGCGCCGGCGCGCCTCGCATTCAGGTAAATCATGAACGAGCCGCGCGCCACTTCTGGATACACCAACTGCATATCAAGGCCGCCATTTATTTTCAGACGCTTGTATTGAATAGCACTTTCAGCTGGCGCGATCACCCGCGGCGTGAGCACGATGATGGTCCCCTTTGGCAAAATGGGCCTGGCAGGCGTTGGCTTTTCAATCTCGCGTGGCAACATTTCCACATTGAAAACAACCTTTCTGACTTGGGTTGCGCCTTGCGCCTCCTCTGCGCGGATCTCCAGCGTATGCTTGCCCAGAACCAGGGACTCGCCTGCAGGCCACACCGGCCTGTCGAATCGAATCGGCTTACAGCTCACACCATCATCAGCATCACCGAAAGCGCACCACGGTGAATCACCATCCACCCGCTCAAACACGCGGTTGCCGTTGGGATCAAGCACCGCGAAGGTCACGCGCGCGGGACGAGCGCCGGCGAGACTGAGCGGCTCAACGTGCAACAGGACTGGCATCGAGGCGCCGCCCTGCGGAACTATGGCGGTTGTCCCTAGCGCAGGCAATTCGCCCCAGGCATAGTTGAGGTCGAATGTGGTCCGATTGTCTACGGAGCGCTGCTGCGCATCCATGGCCGTCATCAGCAAGGTGTGCCTGCCTGCCAGCGCCGGCGTGCCATTTGGCCACTGTGCATTGCCCATCGTCAGCACATCACAGCCAGTGGACGAATCTCCTAGCGCGCACCACGGCGCAGAGTTATCCGTGTTTTCAAACACGATCTGACCAGTGGGATCAGCGACGCGAAAACGCACCATCACCGGCAAAGTCGGTCCGCTGAACGTGACCGGGCTGAGGTTGAGAGCGATGAAATTCCTGCCGGCCGGCAGGAATGGCACGCTTAACAACACTGGCAGTTCGTTCCAAGCCACCGGCGGCACTGTCGGCGTATCTGTCGGCAACGTCGTAGGCAATGGCGCTGATGTAGGCGACGCCGGCACTTCGGTGGCCGGCATAGTTGTCGGCGTCAACGCAGGCTCAACGCTCGTTGCAACAGGTGATGGTGTTGCAACAACGGCTGTCTGAGGGGTTGCCGTCGCAGGCGGCGCAGGCGCTTCAGTAGCCGGCGCAGTTGTCGACACCAACGCAGGCTCAACGCTCGTTGCAGCAGGTGACGACGTTGCAGCAACTGCCGCCTGAGGGATTGCCGTCGCAGACGAGGCAGGCGCTTCGGTGGCCGGCGCAAGCGTCGCCGTTGCCACCACCACGACTGTCTCACGAACCACCTGGGCTTGCTGGCAACCCGCCGATGCCACGATTAGCGCGATGCCAATTGTGGCCGGCATAGCTCGAATTGCCTTGCGATGAGCATCCATCGTTCACCTCCTGTGTAGAGCGAACCTTGATTGGTTATCGCAGGACAACAACGACGATGTTTCAACGCTCCTGCGCAAGCAAAGCCAGATAGGGACTGCACAGCATGTCGCGAAGCCGGCCAACATAGATGTCGTCGTTTGCAGCGGGGTCATCGACACAGGTGCTGTAGTGCTTTTCCGCCTCCTGGTAATCAGCTGCGCTGGCCGCCAGGTCGCCGAAACCGATCTTGTGCAATCGCGCGCGCTCATGATACGCCACGCCGAGCAACAGATGAAGCTGCGCCCGAAAGCGGGTTTGCTGCGCATCTACCCGCTGCAGTTCCAGTTCGATCAATTGCAC
>JBDHWI010000263.1:0-2541 GCA_039810125.1 Thermoflexales bacterium
GAGAGTCAGATCGAATTTCGTGAGCGCTGTGAAAATGCCGCTCGAGAGAAGCGCGATGCAGAAGCGCAGAAGGTGCGCGCACAATATGAGCGCCGCATGCAGACTTTGCAGGATCGCGTGGCGCGCGAGCATCGCGAGCTGGCGCAGGATCGCACCGAGTTGGGCGGCCGGCAGCGCGAGGAGTTGCTGGGCGGCGTCGAGTCGCTGTTCAATTTCGTGTTTGGCCGGCGACAGAGCTACGCGGTCGCGTTTGGCGCGCGCCGCCGGCGAGAGGTGGAAAGCGCGCAGCAGGACGTGCGCGAATCTGAGGCGGCCATTGCCAAACTACAGCAGGATTTGCAGGCGGTGGCCGGCGAATACAAGGATGCCCTCAACGCGCTGAGCGACAAGTGGATGCGCGCGCTCAGCGACGTGGCGCAGGTGCCGCTCGCGCCAAAGAAGAGCGACATCTTCGTCGATGTTGTGGCGTTGGCGTGGGTGGTTGAGTGATTGAGGCATTGAGGCATTGAGGTATTGAGGCATTGAACAATCCCCTCATCGCGCAGAGGCTCAATTCTGCTTCCACGCCCGCCGGCGCAATTCCTTCGGCGACATGCCATAGCGCTGCTTGACCAATCGCGAGAAGTGAAACGGCGTCTGGAAGCCGCATTGCTCGGCCACTTCGCTCACCGTCAACCCGCTTTGCATCAGCAATTCCACACCGCGCCGCAGCCGTGCATTCCACACGAAGCGCATCGGCGTGATGCGCAGGTGCTGGTTGAACAGTTTCACCAGGTGCTGCGGCGTCACGTTGGCCGCCTTTGCGATGTCATCCAACCTCATCGGTTCTCCCAGATGCGCCTCGATGTGATGTTGCGCCTTGATCACCGCTGCGGGGGTGAGTAGGCGCAAGGCGGCGCGCTCAGCCTCGAAGAGGTATTCGTGCAGTCCTGCCAGGCCGATTTGCGTCAGCACGCCTTGTGCGCCGGCGATGTCGCTGGTTGCAAATGACAGCCCCATCTCGATCAGCGTGTGCATCCTCGCGCTGATGGGCAGGCTGAACGGCACGCCGGCCAGCGCCTCACGCAACGTCACGTCCACCAGCGATGGATGCACCGCGCACCAGGTGTGATGCGTCTCGCCTTCGATCGAAAACGTGAAATGCTCCAGATGGCCCGGCCGCATGAGAGAAATGTGATTTGCCGGCAGATGCCGCACGTCCTCGTCGATCTGGATGCGCGCCTCGCCGGCGTAGATCGCGACGAGCTGGTAGTCGGGCTGAATGCGCGGGCCACAGATGCCACCCGCGCCATAGGTGACATCGCCGAAGGTCACGCGCTCGCCGGCGCGCACGCGATGAATGCTGGATATGTTTTGGAGCAGGTCAGGCATGGATTCCGCTCAGACGAGATGTTATCAAGTTTACGCACCCCTGAAAAAAGCATCCTGATCGAAGTGCGGCTTGAAATCGACGGCCTTGCGCGCGTTGAAATGCCGCGCGCAGTTTGCAGATGCGGTGCAAAACAGCGCGTCACAGGTTGAGGAATATCACATGACCACACAGGAAGCTCAAACGCTCGATCCCCGCGTGCCTTTCCCGCCCTTTGCTTCATGGCAAGGCAGCAAGCCGGCCGGCTGGTTCGACCTGCCGATGACACCGGCGAAGACGCAATTCTTCAAGGACAATGGATTTCTCGTCATCGAGAACGGCGCAGACGCCGGCGTGCTGCAAGGCTTGATCCACGAGACGGTGGAGTTGTGCCGCGGCGAGCGCGGGCCGATCAAAGGCGTGACGCCGGCGGCCCTTGGCGAGAGCGACGACGATGTGATGCGCCGCTACCTGTGCATCCACTTCCCGCACAAGCTCTCACAGGCAATGCACGCTGCGCTGGCGCTGCCGGCCATCGTCGACGTGCTGACCAGCGTGATCGGTCCGAATGTGAAGGCTATGCAGTCGATGCTGTTCATCAAGGCCAGCGGCAAGCCCGGGCAGGCCTGGCATCAGGATGAGTTTTACATTCCCACCCGCGACCGCTCGCTTACCGGCGCGTGGATCGCGATGGATGATGCGACGGTGGAGAACGGCTGCCTGTGGGTGATCCCGGGTTCGCACAAGCATGGCGTGTTGTGGCCGCAGCATCAGCAGCGCGACAAGCGCTTCGACTGCGCCGGCGAGGCAACTGACTTCCCCTACAGCGATGACGATGCAGTGCCGGTGGAAGTGAAGCAAGGCAGCATCGTGTTCTTCAATGGCTATCTGCTGCATCGCTCGCTGCCGAACTATGCCAAGGGTGGCTATCGCCGCGCATTGGTGAATCACTACATGAGCGCGGAGTCGCTGCTGCCGTGGCATTGGGGTGACAAACTGAGTGGCTCGATCGCCGGCCTTGACTACCGCGACATCGTGATGATCGCCGGCAAGGATCCGTATGCGTGGAAGGGAATCGAGGAGCGCGCAGCAGCGCATGTGCGTCCCAGCGGCGAGGGTGGCTGCGGCACGCCGGAGCGCAACGCCGAGGCGCTCAAGTTCCGCAACATGGTGCTGCTCGATTCAGACATCGA
>JBDHWI010000264.1:0-2522 GCA_039810125.1 Thermoflexales bacterium
TTTTCGGCGCGCACGCGCTCGGCCAGTTCCGCCGCCGCCTCGTAGCGCAGCGCGTCGGAGATCACGACGAACACCTTCTGCCGCCTCGCCACGAAGGGGCGAATGTGACGGTCGAAGAAGCGCGTCTGCGCCGGCAGCGCGCCGGCGCTCCACGTCTCCGTCGCCCGCAGTCGGTCGCTCCACTGATCGGCCAGCGGCAACAGGAAGTTGTTCACGTAGGCTTTGCCGGCCCACGCGGCCACGCGCTCCAGCAGCGCGGTGTGCGGGTAGCGCCGCTGGTGCTGGCAGAAGCGGCGATACGCGCCGTCCACGCGATGCCACGTTTCGACGTAGCCGTTGATGCCGGCGTCAACGCTGCCGAAGTGCAACTCGGCGCTGGCGATGCCCGCGCGCAGTTCGATGGCCTCCCTCAGCGCCTCGTAGCCGGCCTCATGCTCGGCAAACCAGATCGATCCGCGCCGCTGCTCGATCTGGTCTTTCAGATCCTGGCCGGCCACGTCGCCGGCCACAAATGCATCGCGCAGCGACGCCAGCACAAATTTTTCAAACGCGGCAAACGTGTCGTCGCCGCGCAGGTCGCGCGCATCTCGCGCCGCGCTCAACTGGTCTGCGATGCGCAGCGTCTTCTCCAGCGCGTTGGCCCAGTGGCGATAGCTTGCGCTGTGCGCCTGGCTGTCCTTCCAATGCGCAAGAAAGGCGCGCGCGCGCGGATCGAGCGCGGCGCCGGCCTCCAGCGGGTTGGCGGCGCGGAACAGGGTGACGGCGAAGTCGGCAAATGCCGGCGCGCCGGCGTAGCCAAAGGCGCGCTGTATCTCTTTCCAGAACGGCTCGGCCAGGTCGAAGCTGCCCAGCGCCTCGGCCACCGGATCGGCCGGCGCATTCGGCTCGGCCTGCGCAAAGCAGGCCAGCAGCAGCGCATCCAGCGTCGGCGCGGCCTCCAGCGCGACGGCCATCATTTTCAACTGCAAGCTGGCCGGCATGTCGTCGTCGCGCGCCAGCTTCTGCAGCGCCTGCACGCGGCGCGGCGATGTGAAGAATTGAAGGTGCGCCTCCACCACTGGCTGCAGGGCGTAATCCAGCCCGGCTTCCTGCACTGCCAGCGAGGCGCGGTCGGCCTTGTAGGCATATCCTTGCAGCAGCAGGTCGAGCAGCCAGTTGTCGGCGTCGGGCGGGCAGGCCGCCGGCACATACACCAGCCACCTGGCCTCGCGCCCGGCGCGGTGAATGGCGACCTTCACGCCGAATTCGTCGCCCTGCACCTCGCGCTTGTGGATGCCGGCCGCCGCGCCGTCGAACGATTCGAACGCCGCGCGCCATTCGCCGGCCGCGTCATACCAGAACACCAGCCGGTGGCGCTGGAACACGGTCATCAGGCTGTCGTGAATGCGCTTCATGTCCATATCTTCACGTCCATATTGCCAACCCCGCGCAACCTCACGCCTCCCTGGCCTCCAGCCCCGCGATTGGCGCGAGCGCCGGCCCGAGCTTGAGGTAGTTCACCTTCACGCCGTCGTCCAGATCCAGCTGGATGCGGCGCTGCGCCAGCGGCAGCAGCACGTCGCGCTCCCAGTCCTGACACTCGCGCAGGGTGCGCCGCAACTGGTCGCGCTCTTTGAGCATGCGCGCCTTGTCGCGCGCTGGCGTCCCCTCGTGCGTCAGGTCCAGATCGAGCTGCGCGATGCGCGCCTCCAGCCGACCGATGTACTCGCGCAGGTAGCGATTCAGCACCACGTTCGCCGTGTCCTTCGTGTAGCGGTGCAGATACATCAGGCACTGAAAGCCGCCCCTGGGGCTACGGAACAGCCAGTAGATCGGGCGCTTTTTATACGTTTGCAGGTGGTCTTTGTAGAACTGCGTGGCGAAGTAGCTGCGCAGGTCCTTGCCGAGCGACTGCTCGATGAAGGCGATGTTCTGCGCCAGCGCGGCCTCGCCAAACGTGACGCGCAGGAATTCGCGCGTCCGCCCCACGATGTCGTCATCGAACCACTCGCCGTCCAGGATCGGGATCAGGCCATCGGCGTCGGGCTGGAAGGGGCGATCCCCCGATCCTGCATCCGTGTTCACTTTCTTCCAATAGTCAGCCAGCGTGGCGCCGGCGTCCGCAAGGATGAGGCCGGGCGTGCCGAGCGCATAGCGGCCCAGCATGCAGCCGACGGCATAGGACAGGAACGCGGCCATGTCTTTGCGCCGGTCGGGGCGTGCCAGCGTGATCTCGTCCTCTGGCACCTCCGGCGTCAGTTCGTCCTGCAGGCCATACGCCGCGATCCACAGGCGGTTGTTCTCGGTTTCGAGCCGCTGCATCGTCGCGATGTTCTCGCGCAGATGCGTCGCCCAGTTCTCCCACGACGCTTCGAGTGTCTCGCCTTTGAGGGAAGAGGAGCGAGGGGAGAGGGGCGGAAGGGATGAGGGATGAGGGGATAGGGGTGTGGGGCTTGTCCCTTGCCCCTCGTCCCTAACACCTAACCCCTGCCCTCCTCGCAGCAGCGGCAGGTCTTGGAAATCCCACGAGGTCTCGAAGTTGT